>JBFWIO010000230.1:0-5707 GCA_050255955.1 Victivallaceae bacterium | reverse complement strand
GCCGGAATCTTCTCGGCATTGAGGGCGGCGGCAAAGGCGGGGCCGTCGCAGTCGAGCACCTCGCGGTCGAGCCGGAACATGTAGAACCACCACGAACTCTGGTTGCCGGGCTTGACTTCGGGAAGCCACAGGCCGGGAACCCCGGCAAGTTCGCGCTGGAGGATCGCCGCCAAGTTCCGGCGGGCGCTGATGATGGACTCAAGCTTCCCGAGCTGGGCGATTGCCACCGCATACTGGAGTTCGCTCAGCCGGTAACAGGGCGCGACATGGTCAAGCCGGTTCCCCTTGCCCAACCGGTCGTAGTATTTGTCAAGGTAGTTGTGGAGCAAGCTGTAATAGTGTTCGCTGTCGGTCAGCGCGAAGCCGCCGTCGCCGCAACTGATGTGTTTCGACTCGTTGAGCGAAAAACAGCCGATGTCGCCGATGGTGCCGACTTTGCGGCCGCGATAAAGCGCATCGTAAGCCTGGGCGCAGTCCTCGATCACCGGGATGTTGCGCTCGGCGGCGAGCTTCATGATTTCGTCCATTTCGCAGGGGTTTCCCGCGAGGTGGACCACCATGATCGCCCGGGTCCGGTCGGTCAGCACCCGGCGGATCGAGTCGGCGGTGATGTTGTAGGTACGATGATCGACGTCGGCGAAAACCGGGATCAGGTTCTGGTAGAGAATCCCGATCAGCGAGCCCATATCGGTGATCGGAGACGTAATTACTTCGTATCCCGGCGGAATTTCCAGCGCGCCGACCGCGGCGTGGAGCGCGGCCGAGCCGGAGGAACCGCCGGCGCAGTAGCGGCGGCCGAAATAGGCGGTCGCCTTTTCACAGAATTCCTTGACTTTGAACTTGCTCCAATAGATCAGCGAATCCCGGTCAAATACGGCGGCGACTTCGCGCCGCTCCGCTTCGCCGTAGCGCTGACCGCTGCCGAACGGGGTATTTTTCATCGTAAAATCCTTTCCATCGGAAATTCATCGTTCAATTTGGAAATCGCCGCCGCGGGATAGAAGAACGGGGCGTGACTGCCGAACACCATGCGTTTGGCGTCGAGCTTCGCGGCATTGGCGCGCAGGGTGTCGAAGCGCTCGACAAAGGCGAAATCGTAAAAAACATTGGGATACGCCAGTTGCGCAAGTTCATCGGCAAAGCCGTTGAGCACCAGAAGTTCAAGCTCCGGAAAAGCCTCCGCCGCGGCCGCGATTTCGGCAACCGGCACCGGCGGGACGATCGCGCGGCGGTGCTGGCCGCGCGAGTCCTCTTCGCGGATCGGAATCACCGCGAGGGTTTTGCGCCCGGCAAAGTGTCCGAGCATGTCGCACACGCCGGAATCGGTCAGGGCGTAGCTGTGAAAATTGCCGAGGAGCACCACTGCCGGTGCGGTTTCCTCGCGCCAGCGCGGATAGTCGGGGTGGACGCATGGAATCGCGCGGAAGCTGCCGGTGAGCGCGGCGCGGAGCCGGTCATTGCAGGCATAAAGATCGGCGTTGAAATGCGCCTCCGCCGAACGCACCAGTCCGCCCTCGATTCCGGCGGCGGCGAGCGCGGCGCGGAAGTCGGCGAAGTTTTCATAGAGAAAATCCCGGAACGGCCAGCGGCCCCAGGAGAGATTGTGGTCAAAGCGTTTCATCGTCCAAGGATCCTTTCGGCATTGCGGTAGAGAATTTTTTCGCGGTCGGCGTCGCTGATCCGGGCGGCGAGGACTTTGGCGAGTTGACAGCCGAAGTCGCGGCCGGTGACGTCGGAGCCATAGACCAGGCGGTCGGCGCCGAGCCGCTTGACGGCGTACTCGATGAACCCCGCTTCCGGCTGGCCGCCGGAGGTGTCGATGACGACGTTGGCGCAATCCGCCACCAGTTCGACGCCGCGAATGCCGCATCCGGCGAGGTGGGCCATCACGATGGTGACGCGGGGAAAACGTCCGGCCAGCGCGGCGATATCGGCCGGAGTCGATTCATCGGGATACTGGCCGACCGTCTTGAACCAGGCGTGGTGAAGCAGCGCTTTGCCGCGCGCTTCGAGCCCCTCCATAATCGGGTCGAGCGAGATGTCGCGGCAGTTGACCGAAATCTCCAGCTTGACCCCGCGAAAATCGTATTGATCGAGGCAAAGCGCCATTTCGGTTTCGTTGGCTTCGCGCCCATTGAGCGGATTGAGGTGGCAGAACCCGGTGTGAAACGCCGGGTCACTGCTCACAATCCGCCAGGTCGAGTCGTTGGTCAGACGAATTTGCTCCGCATCGGGCCGCGCCCCGAAGCGAAAGACGTCGCCAAGCCAGACCAAACGGCCGATGCCGAGTCGTTTCGCCTCTGCGACCACCGCCTCAACCGGCACGCCGGGAAAATCGTGAACATGAATATCAATAATCATGGTGAACCGCCTTTGTTTTGGATACATCCATATTATAGCGCCTCAATGCCCGGCGATCAATGCTTAAAAAGGGCAATAAATCGATTATTTCGGGCAAAAAAAAACGCCCCGGAAAAAACCGGGGCGCGCGAAACGGGAGCGGGGCTTATGCCGTCGTTTTCGGCGTCAGCGATTTCAGCATCAGCTCGGTCACCCGGGCGGCAAAGGCGGCCGGGTCGGCGACCGGACTGCCTTCGCTCAACAGCGCCTGATCAAAGAGCACCCGGCTGTATTTGGCGAAATCGGCCGGATTCTTCTCCGCTTCGACGCTCAATGCGTCGAGCAACGGATGCGCGGTGTTGAGTTCGAGAATCCGCTTGGTACGCGGAATATCCTGATGCATCGCCCGGAAGAGGCGCTCGATGTGCGGCGCAAGCGAGTGCCCCTCGGTGACCAGACAGCACGGACTCTCGGTGAGACGCCCCGAGAACCGGACGCTCTCGACCTCTTCGCCGAGCGCTTCCTTGAGCGAAGTCAACAGTTTGCCGTATTTCTCATTGGCCGCGGCGATCTTCTTGTCGAGCTCTTCCTTTTCGCTGCCCGCAAGTTCAAAGTCGCCCTTGGAGACCGACTTGAAGTTCTTTTTGGCATACTGGAACATCGACTGCATCACCCAGTCGTCGATCGGGTCGGTCATGAAGAGGACATCATAGCCCTTGCTGCGATAGTATTCGAGCACCGGACTGGCGGCGACCGCTTCGCGTTTTTCGCCGGTGAGGTAATAGATGTGCTCCTGGCCGGCGGGCATCGCCGCGATGTACTCGTCAAGCGAAATGAGTTCGCCGGGTTTGCCGTTCATCGACTCGTACATCGCAAGCGCCTTGATCTTCTCCTGATTGAGATGATCGGTGTGCATTCCCTCCTTGAGGATTTTGCCGAATTCGCGGAAGAACTTCTTGTAGTTCTCGGGCTCGTTCTCCTGCATTTTCTTGAACTCACCGAGGAGTTTGCCGACGATCGCTTTCTGGATTTTGAGCAGCAGCGGATTTTCCTGAAGAATTTCGCGCGAGACATTGAGCGGGAGATCGCTCGAATCGACCACCCCGTGGATGAACCGCAGATAATCCGGGATCAGCTCCTTGCATTCGTCGGAGATAAAGACCCGCCGGACGTAGAGCTGAAGCCCCTTTTTCTGGATATCCGGCATCAGCAAGTTGAAGGGCGCGCTCTCCGGGATATACAACAGCGCCTTGAATTCATTGGTCCCCTCGGCCGAAATCGCGACCGGCTTGAGGTAATTTCCGCCCGAATTGGAGAGGTGGCCGAAGAAGCTCTTGTGCTCCTCTTCGGTGATCTCCTCGGGCTTGCGCAACCAGATCGCCTTCTGGGAATTGAGCACCCGGTCCTCGACGGTCTCGGTCTTGTCGTCGTTGATCTTGCGATGCGGCAGGATGATCGGATAGGCGATGAAGTCGGAATAGCGGCGGATGATTTCGCCGATTTTCCACTCTTCGAGATAGCTGTCACAGCCGGGCCGGAGTTTGAGCACGATTTCGGTGCCGGACATCTCCTTTTCGGCGGCGTCGAGTTCGTAGGAGCCCTCGCCTTTGCTGATCCAGCGGACCGCCGGGGATTCGCCCTTGCGGGTGGTCAGCGTGACCTCCTCGGCGACCATGAATGCGGAGTAGAAGCCGACCCCGAACTGGCCGATCAACTCGGGCATTTCGGAGGCCGGAGTGTTGCTCTCGGCAAGCTGTTTCAAAAAAGCCTTGGTGCCGGATTTGGCGATGGTGCCGATGTTCTCGATCACCTCCTCCTCGGTCATGCCGATGCCGTTGTCGCTGATGGTGATGGTTTTTGCCTCTTTGTCGGGGACGATCCGGATCGACCACTCGCGGGCTTTGGCCGAATCGGTCAGGCTCTCAAAGCGGGCCTTGTCGATGGCGTCGGCGGCGTTGGCGACCAGCTCGCGCAGAAAAATATCCTTGTTGGAATAGAGTGAGTGGATCATCAGATCCAGCAGCTGCGAGACTTCGGTTTTGAATTGCTGAACTTTTGCCATTGGGAAATCCTCCTTGGTTTTCATCTGGTTTCATCTTGAAAATATAGTTTTTTTTGCCGGATTTTCAAGTCCGGCACGATATTCGATTGGAAAAATCCCGGATTGGGACTATTATATGAAGAACGTGCTAAGGAGAGAGACCATGACCGAATCGCAACATCAGCCTTCCAGCCGTCCGGACATCAACGTGCCGGATCACCTGCGGAGCGTTCTTCATGAACGGGAAAAAATCTGCGCCGAACTCGAAGCCCTGGCGGGCAAGGACGACGACATCAGCCGCTGCCGGGCAGATCAGTTGCGCGAGTTGTTCCGCAGCGCCGAAGCGCTGCCGCCGGAATATGCCGAGATCATGGACCGCCGCTTCGCCGAAGCCGAACATACTTACGAAGCCGGTCTCGCCACCGCCGCCGCCAACCGCGAAAGACGCGAGAAAGCCGCCGCCGCGATGGAAGAGGCCAAAAACGCCGTCCTGCGGATCGCCGCCGAAAAACCGCTCCTGCCGCATCGCCGGGAGCTTGACAAAGCCGTCAAAAATTACCTTGCGGCAGTCGCCGCCGCCGGCGCCGAAGCCGACGCTCTTTTCTGCGAAGTCCGCGATCGCGCCGAGCTTCGTCTCCGCGAAGAGGAAACCGCCGCCGTCAACGCGCTTGCCGCGCTCCGCATAGCGGTGGCCGAGCTCGAAGCGCTCCAGGCCGCCAATGAGCCGGAGAAGTTCAAGGAGCGGCGCGAAGAGCTCGAAGCGGTTCGCAACACTTCGCTTGCCGCGCTCGACACGTCCGACGAGGAGGCTGCGAAGCTTGCCGAGCACTGCCGCGAGCTGTTGAAAGACCTCAATGCCAAACTGGTGCTTCATTTCCAGACCCTCGACCTCGCCCGCTGGGAGAGTTACACCCTGAAGCTCGACCTCTGCAAAGAGCTCGAAGCAATGCAGACGGTCGAAGACGCCGGTCTCCCCGCCGCCAGCTCCCGGTTGCGGGAAATCCGCAAACGCTGGCAGGAGCTCGGCGCGGTGCCGCGCGAAAAGCAGAGTGAACTCGGGCCCAAATTCTACGAATACACCACCGGTCTTCAGCACCGGATCGACGAGTTTTACAAGAAACTCCGCGCCGAACACGCCGAGGCCGAGGTCAAAAAAACCGAACTCATCGCCAAAGCCGAAGCGCTGGCCGATTCGACCGAGTGGAACGTCACCACCGAAGCCATCAAGGGACTTCAGGCGGAGTGGAAGAGCGCCGGCCATGCCGGGCGCGAAGCCGATGCCAAGCTTTATGCGACGTTCCGCGCCGCCTGCGACAAATTCTTCAA
>JBFWIO010000229.1:0-5730 GCA_050255955.1 Victivallaceae bacterium | reverse complement strand
CGACGCTCTTCCGATCTCGCTCGAAATCAAGCGCAAAGTGGTCCGCCAGCACCTCGCCGGCGACCTTTTGCCCTACACCAAAACTTATTTGCCATCGCTCGACCAGCACTTCAGCACGATCGGGCTGGTGGGGATGAATGAGTGCTGCCTCAACTTCCTCGGCTGTTCGATCTGCGACCCCGAGGGCGGCGAATTCGCGGTCCGGGTGCTCGACCGGATGAAAGACAAAATCGTCCGCATCCAGGAGGAGACCGGGCACATCTACAACCTCGAAGCGACTCCCGCAGAAGGCACCAGCTTCCGGCTCGCCCGGCTTGACCGCAAAACTTATCCCGAGATCATCTGCGCCGGGGATGCCAATCCCTATTATACCAACTCGACCCAGCTGCCGGTGGGCTATACCGACGACCTCTTTGAGGCGCTCGACCTCCAGGAGCCGCTGCAATCGCGTTACACCGGGGGGACAGTTTTCCACGGCTTCGTCGGCGAAAGGATCAGCGATCCCAAGCTGGTGGCGGCGCTGGTGAAGAAAGTCGCCGCCGGCTACCGCATTCCTTATTTCACGCTGACCCCGACCTTCAGCATCTGTCCGGTCCACGGTTACATCCCCGGCGAGCACGAAGCGTGCCCGCTTGAAACATAAAACCATCACCCGCAGGAGAAAAAAAAGATGAGCAAGTGCAACGAAAAAACGGAAATCTATTCCCGGGTCACCGGCTACTTCCGCCCGGTCGCCAACTGGAACAAGGGCAAACGTGAAGAGTTCAAGGACCGCAAGACCTATTGCGTCAGGAACGCCCAAGGAAAATAACATGGCGATCAATGGACTCCAGAAATTCAGTCTGGTCGACTACCCGGGCAAGCTAAGTTGCGTGGTTTTTTTCGGCCACTGCAATTTTCGCTGTCCCTTTTGCCACAATCCCTCCCTGGTTTTCGATCCCGGGAGCCAGGGGCGGATTGCGCTTCCGGAGCTGGCCGATTTTTTTGCCCGGCGGCGGGGGAAGCTTGAGGGCGTGGTCTTTTCCGGGGGCGAACCGACCCTGCAGCCGGAGTTGGCGGCGGCGGCCGGACTCGCCCGCGAAGCCGGCTTCGCCATCCGGCTCGATACCAATGCGTCCCGCCCGGCGACGGTGGCGGCGCTCCATCGCGCCGGGCTCCTCGACTCGCTCGGGATCGACTACAAAGCTCCGGCGGCGAAATACTTGCAAGTCTGCGGCGGCGAAGACCCGGACATTCCGGCGAAAGTCCGCCGCACCATCGAGTTTGCGCTCCGGAACGGCATTGAGCTCGAAATCCGCACCACCGTCCACCGCGCGCTGCTCGGCGAAACGGACTTGCGGCAGATGCGCGACGAACTTGCCGCGCTTGGGGTCAAGACGTGGATACTCCAGCAGTTCCACGCCGCCGAATTGATCGATGATGAACTCAATACGCTCCCCACTTTCAGCGACAGCGACCTGCTCGCCGTCGCCCGTTCGCTGGGAAGCGGCGTCAGTGTCCGCGGTCTTGCCGCAAGCGGCCGGGAGCAATAATAGCAAAAAAAGCCGTCTTTGATCTCCCGGCTTGAAAAAATGTATCCGGGCGGTTATGGTATGGAATTATCCAATCATCAACACCGCAACAGGGACGGAGCATGGGCAATCTGGAGCATATAGTGGCGGCGCAGCAGGATCTTCTCAAGGGTTTGCTGGCGGCGGAGCGGGGGGAGATCAAGGTTCCCGATTTGAAGCCTTTGAGCGGGGTGCTGGGGATTTTGCCGCAGCGCAACGATCTCTTCGCCACCCGCATCAGGATCACCGGCGGCGAGCTGGAGCTTGAAAAACTCAATTTCATCGCCGGACTGGTCAAAAAGGTCAAGCCGGGCTACATCCACTTCTCCAGCCGCCAGACCATCCAGCTTCACGACGTGCCGCCGGGCCGGGCCAAGGTGGTGATCGAGGAATGCACCCGCAACGGTCTGCCGTTCCGGGGCGGCGGCGGCGATTCGTTCCGCAATGTTTCGGCGTCGTTGAGTTCGGGGATCGCGCCGGACGGCTCGGCGGATTTGATTCCGTACGCCCGCGCCCTGACCGATGCCGTTTTTGACTGGGACGAGGCGTTCAAGCTGCCGCGCAAGCTCAAAATCGCTTTTGCTTCGCAAGATGACGCGGCGCTGGCTTTGCGCCAGGATCTCGGCTTTGTGGAGAGTTACGACGACAAGGGTAATTTCGGTTTCGCGGTTTACGGCGGCGGCGGCTTCGGCCGCAACGCCGCGGTGGGGATAGAGCTTCTCAAATTCATCACGCCCGCCGACTTGCCGCGCGTGGCGCGATCGATGGTGCAACTCTTCAGCGAGCACGGCGACCGCGCCAATCGCGCGTCGGCGCGTGTCCGTTACGTCCGGGCCCGGCTGGGGGACAAGGAGTTCGTCAAGCTTTTCCGCGACTATTACAAACGTTTTGCCAAAACCGGATTCCCGGCGGTGCCGGTATTCCCGGTGAGCTGGAATGCCCGGCGTCCGGTGTCTCCGGCGGTATCTCCGGCGGACTTTGCCAAAGACCCGGATTTCCGGCGCTGGCTCAAATTTGCGGTGAAGCCGACGCGGTTTCACGGGAAATACTCGGTGTTGCTGCCGGTGCCGCAGGGGGTGCTGTCGGTCGATCAGTTCGTCAAATTGGCGGCGCTGCTGACCGGCTTTGACGTACCGGCGGTGCGTTTTACCATTGATCAGAACATCTGGCTGCCGACGGTGGGCAAGCGGTATTTGTATCCGCTGTATCGGGCGCTCGAAGCGTTTCCGGCGGATTTGACGTTGACGTCGTTCCGGGGGCAGATCAAAAGTTGCATCGGGGCGACGGTCTGCAAGGCGGGGATACTGGATGCGCCGAAGTATGGCGCGTTGCTGGCGGATGCTCTTGACCGGCATTTCCGGAAGAATCCGGCGAAGTTGACGCCGGAATTGGCATTGGCGATTGTGAATGGAGTGCGGCTGTCGGGTTGTCACAATTCGTGTTTGTCGCATCAGGCGGCGCGGATCGGGTTGCAGGGAACGCGCAAGAAAGTTGGCGAGGAGCTGGTGGACGGGTTCACGGTGTGGTTGAATCCGGACGGCGCGCCGATGGGGAGTGAGAATCCCGAGTTCATCCCGGCGGGCCGGTTGGCGAAGCGGGTGATTGAGCTCCTGGAGAAGCTCTAAGCGTGCCGCAAGCCCGTACCCCGGTCAAGGGCAGTGCCCTTGCGCAGAGTCAAGAGGGCGCGCAGCCCTCTTGCGGAGTGTGAGGCAGCGCCTCGCCTCCCTCGCTCCGGGCGAAGCCCCAGCTCAAGTAGGCGGAACGAAGTTCCGCCGCTGAGCCCGGCCCGAGCTCCGACGCCGCAGGTGTCGGAGCGACCGGCCGCGCCAGCGCCCACCCTCAACTCCATAATCCATTCCCCCCGAGCCGAGAGAGCGTCAGCGACCGGCTCGCCATCCCGAGGCCGACGGTCGGCCTGCTTCGCTCGATGCCGTTCGCCGGTCACTTCGTGACGCGGCTGCCGGCCTCGCTCCCGCAGAGAGGTGCGGGCTCCGCCCGCGCAGGGGGGAGCGCTTCGCTTAGCTTCGCTCCGGTGGAGCCGGAGCGACCAGCGCTTTTCGCGCGCTGGACTGCGACCCCGTACGACGGGGGGCGGGATTCCGCCTGGCGGCGGTTTTTTTGTTTTTTTTATTTTTTTAGTGTGCTTTGGGGGACGCAGTGCGGGGTGCCGTCTTCCAGCATCATCACCCGCGCCTGCACCCCGTAAATCTCCGCCAGCACCCCCGGCGTCAGCACCTCTTGCGGCACCCCCGCATAACAAATCCGCCCACCCTTCATCAACAACAACATATCCGCAAACCGCGCCGCCAAATTGACGTCATGCAACACCATCAACACCGTCAACCCCCGCTCCGCTTTCAACTTGCAAATCAACTCCGCCACCTCAAACTGACCCGCCAAATCCAGAAACGTCGTCGGCTCATCCAATAACAAAATCTCCGGCTCCTGCGCCAACGCCAACGCCATCCACACCCGCTGCCGCTCCCCCCCCGACAAATTCCGCACCGGCCTCTTCCGCAAATCCGTCAGCCCCGTCACCTCCAACACTTTCTCCACCACTTCGCGGTCGTGCGCCGTCAACCCCGTCAGCGGCCGCCGGTACGGATACCTCCCGCACCCCGTCAGCTCCTCCACCGTCATCTCCGCCGGAGTATGGTGAAATTGCGACAATATTGCAAGCTTCCGCGCCAGCCTGGCCGTGTCGTAGCTATGGATATCCTTGCCGTCCAGCAGCACTTCGCCCGAACGCGGCGTCATCAGCCGCCCCAATACCTTCAGCAACGTCGATTTCCCGCAGCCGTTAGGCCCCAGCAACGCAGTGATCGTGCCGGGCTCAATCCGGAAATCCACCCCGTCAAGAACACAGTCGCGGCCATACCCCGCCCGCAAGGCTTTCGCATCAAGACTCATATTTGTGCCTCCGCAACAGCCACAAAAAAAACGGTGTCCCCAACATCGCCATCACACTTCCCACCGGCAGTTCCGCCGGAGCCATCACCAGCCGCCCCGCCGTGTCGCAGAGCGCCACCAATACCGCCCCAAGCAAAGCCGACGCCGGTATCGCATAACGGTTGTCCCCGCCAATCAGCATCCGCGCCGCATGCGGTGCGATCAATCCGACAAAGCCGAGCAAGCCCGCCACACTCACCGCCGCCGCCGCCAGCAGCGCCGCCGTCGCGATCGCCGCACAGCGCACCGGCTCCACCCGCATTCCCAGCCCGGCCGCGAGGTCGTCGCCGAGCGCAAGGATGTTGAGCTTGCGCCCCAGCGCCAGCGCCGCCGCCAGTCCGGCCAGGACGTAATAGACGATCAAATCCACCTGCCGCCAGCTTTTGGCCGCCAGCGAGCCGATGGTGAAGTCGAGAATTCCCCCCGCCCGCTCGGCGTTGAACAGCATGATCGCCGAACTGAACGCGCTCAGCATCGCCGACACCGCCACCCCGGCGAGAATCAGCCGCACCGGACTTACCCCCCGCTTCCAGGCAAGACTGTAAATCAGTCCCGCGCTCAACAAAGACCCCGCAAACGCCGCCGGTACCAGAAGCCCGCTCAACTGCGGCAACGCCAGCATCACCGTCACTCCCGCCAGCCCCGCCCCCGCCGACACCCCGATGATCCCCGGCGCGGCCAGCGGATTGCGCATCACGCTCTGAAGAATACACCCCGATACCGCCAGCGCCGCCCCCGCCAGCATCCCGAGCACCGTTCGCGGCAGCCGGATGGCGGTCAGAATCAGATAGTCCATTCGCGGTTCGCCGCTGACAAGGATCCGCTGCCACTGCGACAAACTGTGCTTGAGTTCGCCGACCGTGAGGCTGATTCCCGCCGCCAGCACAAGGATCAGCGCGAGAACGGCCAGCACCGCGATTTTGCCACTTGGAGTTGATGAAAAGCGGGCCATGTCAGAACTCCCGATCCCTATAAAGCAGTCCGGCGAGCCGGGCGAACGCCGCCGGATACTCCGGCCCCGGCATAAAGAGGAAAAGACCGGGGGCGAGGAAATGCACCCGGCCGTTTTTTACCGCCCGCAACTCTTGCCACGCCGGTTGCATCGTCATTTCGCGGCGGAACTTCGCTTCCAGTGCGGTGCTTTCGCCCATCGGGACGATCAGGATGACGTCCGGGTTTTCCAGCAGGAAGCGTTCGTAGCTGAAAGGGACGCGCACCGCTTCGGTCGGCG
>JBFWIO010000228.1:0-5741 GCA_050255955.1 Victivallaceae bacterium | reverse complement strand
CCCGCGCGGATCGGAGCGAAAGGTGTACCACTTGCCCGCCGTCCGCTGAAAAAAGTTTTCGGCATACGGTTTCGCCGGGTAGAACGACTGCCCGGACTTGAATTTGCCGTCGTCGGCCCCGGTTTTCTCCATCAGTTCGACCGGCGCTTGATCCTGCGTGAGATAGGCCGCGAGCAACAAAAAGGCGGGGGAAGAGAAACTCTGCGACCAGTCGCCGCCGCGCCGGTCGGAGAGCGCGGCGAGGCCTTCGGCATAGGCTTTCAGCACCGGACTACCCACATACTTTTCGCCGCCCTCAAGCGCGGCGTAGACAAAAAGCGGCTGGATAAAGGTGTTGTACCAGAAAAGCGAACTCACCTCGATCGCCGGATACCGGTCGAGCGTGGCCACCGCGTTGCGGACCAGCCGCAGCCCCTCGGCGCTGTCGATGCCGGGATAGTATTTGTCAAAGTAACGGGCAGTCGCGTAAACCGTCAGCGCCTCCCACAGCAAGTGCCGGTCGGGGAGAATCCGGTGCGGCCCGGCGTCGGCGAAACGGTAGATATTGAAATAATCCTTGATCGTCAGGCGGTTGACCAGTTGCTCATAGAATTTCCGGGTAATCGCCAGCCGGTCGGCGTCGGAAAATGCCGGGCTCTCCTCGACCAGATCCCAGAACAGCATGGTCATAATCGAGCGGTAGTGGTAGGGATCGCCGAGGGGATTCATATTGTCGCGGTAGGATTCGTCGTCAAGCTTGAAGAGTTCGCGCCCGGTGGCCTGGTCTTTGGGAAGGGCAAGGCGCATGAATTCGTCCGCGTAGCGTTTTTCGCCGGTGAGATAGAGCAACGCGAGGTTGCGCGAGAGGGTGTTCCAGCCGAAGTAACCGCGTTTGCCGTACCCCTGCGACTGTTCCCAGAGATCGCAACCGGCGGCGATTTGGGGGATATCGACCTTGGGACCGAGCTTGATTTCGGCGAGGCGGCCGAGCTTGAGCGTCTTCCCCGCCGGTTGCGCTTTGATCAACCCCGCGAGTTTCGCCGCCGCCGCCGCGGTGCCGGCGAAGTCGCTGCCGCCCGCGAAGATCACGTTTTTGCCGTCGCCGAAGGGATTGTGCAAGGAACGCACCACGCTCCCCCCGCCCGCGCCGGGATACTGTGAATCGAGGATCACGTAGTGCCGCATGTAAAGATTGCTCACCGCCTGATTGTCGTCGCGGTTGCCGAGCATGACCAGATTGGCCGGGAGTTTGTTCAAATCACGGTATTGCAGGGCCGCAACCACGGGAAGTTCGACCCCGGTCGCACTTTTGACTGCCGCATTGACCTCGGCGGCCAGTTTGCGGTACGCTTCGCCCGCCGGAATCACCAGCTCGGCGACGGGCTTGCCGTCTTTGACCAGCTCGGTGTTCAAATAAAGGTTGCGAAGTTCAATCTTCGCCTTGCCGAGCTTATCGGCCGGCGGCCCCTGCGGCGCGGGCGCGGCGGCGGCGGCGGGCGCGGGCGCGGCGGCGAGTTCCTTGAGCTCGATGTCGTCGAACCAGGCGGTGTTGACGTCCTTGAAATCGCCCGAGGCCGGGGCCAGCGCGAGGTTGAGCCTTGTCGCCTTGGCGGGGATGTTGCGAATGACCACGGTGTACGTTTCCCAACCGTCGGATTTGAGCTTGATCTCATCGACTTTGCCGCCGAGATAGGCGTAAGACTTGCCCTCAAGTCGTCCAAACTGCATCCCGGCGCGGATGGTGCTCCCGGCTTTGCCGCGGGCCTTGAACGTCAGCTCATATCCCGCCGCCGGAGTGGTCACGTCAAAGAATTGGGCGGCATAAGGCCGGGCGTCGGTCCATTTGTCAGCGAGCTTGAGCGAAGTCTTGCCGGAGGCCGGAGCCGCGGAGTCATAAGTCAGAAATGCGCCCCGCTCCGCCGCCGGTACAGTCTCGGGAAAGCCCCACATCACCCAGTCCGACACAAGCTCAAACCCGGGGTTTTTGACCGGACTCTCCGCCATCGCGAAGATTCCGGCGAAGACCGCCGACAGCAGCAGCACGCTCATCCGTTTCATGCAAACTCCTTCATGTTGACCGCGTCCGCCGCCATCGCAAACAGACTGACGCTAAACCGTGTTTAGTATAATATAGTATAACAGCAGTCTTCATGAATGGCAATAGCAGAAAACAACGATTGTTAGCACGATTGAAAGGTCATGCCTCTTCTTTGCGCGGCGCGGCCTTGACCGGCGTGCCCGGAGCGGGCCAGTCGGCGGGGGCGCCGAGGAGCGAAGCCGGAACCCCGGCGGCGGCGAGTTCACGCTCCAGCGCATCGGCGGCAAACGGCTCCATCCGGTCGTCCCAGGGCTCAATCAGCTTGAGATCGCGCGCGGCAAGCAGACGATAAAGGTCGGCGAGATCGAATTTCCGCAGCATGCCGCGCGGCGCGTGCGATTGCGGCCAGCGCCAGACTCCGCGCTTGATCATTTCGGTAAAGGAGAGCGGGGCGCCGGAGAGCGTCACGCGCTCAACCTTTTTGCCTGCCGCCACGGCGGCAAAGGCGGCGACGATCGCCCCCAAACCATGGCCGAGCAGGTGAATCCGCTTCGCCCCCCGCTCGCGCAGCAGCGCAATGGTGGCCAATACGTCATGAATTTTCCCGCCCAGCAGCGGGTCACCGGTCATCGCCCCCGCCGAATCGTAGAAGTAATCCGCACCGTAGATGGCAAAAAAGTCATCATCACGGTCGGCGGTCAAAGGACGCGACGCACCGATCCCCCGGACGTCCAGTCCGAACGTTCGCAACGGCAGCTTTTTGAGCTCGCTCTCGGCATCGAGATGGGCGACATAGAGCAAAGTTTCTTCAAAGACCGGAATCTGGTAGTGCGGCCCGGCGTCATCCCGCAGCGCAAGGTATCCCTCCACCCCCGGCTCGGTCATTACCGCAAAACGGGAGACGGTCACCCCTTTTTCATGCCCGGCGCAGCGGAGCACCCGTTCGGCAGGGGCTTTTTTGGAATATTCCGCCCCCAGTTCGTCGGCGATGAAGCGCTTGACGGACGCCTTGTCGGGAGTTTTGCGCCGGGCGGCGAGCGCGGCGGCCTTTTCGGCCAGCAATTCGGGGAGAAGATTGCTGTTGGCAAGCGCCGCAACCTGGCCGGCGGCGGTGCAAAAGGTTTTTGGCGGCGGCGGGATCACCAGATCGGCGGGCTCTTTGATCACCACTTCGACCCCGGCATGTTCGCCGAAGAAGCGGACCATCGCCTCCCGGTTCTCCAGCCCGTAACCATGGTCGCCGGGACTGACGAAGAATTGAATATTCTTCTCCGCTCCCAGCAACCGGTAGATCCGCTTCGCCTCGGCAAACGACTCCGCCGCACCGCGGACGTCAAAGAAATCGTTGCTCCGCCCCAGCACCAGCACCGGACTCGGCGCGCGGGCGATCAGGAAATCGGCCATCTCAAAGCCGTACTGTGCCAATTCCGGAATCACCTGCTCGGCGTCAACCGGCAGTTCATTGTCGAAATTGCGCCTGAACGTCGTGATATAACACCCCGGCGCCCCCATCGCCAGCCGGTGATCGAGCGCCCATAGATAGGTGGAGAGTGTCCCCCCGCCGGAGTTTCCGGTCACTCCCAGCCGCGACGGATCAACCTCCGGCCGCCCGGCGAGATAGTCAAGCGCCGCCATCGCGTCCCACACCCTCCACTCGGCGAAGTGTTCGCCGCAGAGCAGCAGCCCCTTGCCGATCTGGTTGTGCTCGCTGCAGCAGCGGCCGCGGCAGAAATCACTGTCGCCGAGCCGTTCAAACTGCCCCCGCTCCCCCTGCCCGGCGGGGTCCGGAATCAGCACCGCGAAGCCGTTGTTGACCAGCGAAAAAGCGTAGCGCAAATAAGCGTCCGCCGCCTTGCCCTCCTGGGCGTGGCCGCAAAGTCCGAGGACGGCGGGCAACCCCGCGCGGGCGGCTTCGGGACGGAGAAAAAGCGCGGTTACCTTGAACCCGGGACGGCTCTCAAAGATGACTTTGTCGATCAATGCGCCGTTAGCGCGGAACGACCCGGCGACTTCTGCTTCGAGCGGCGACCGGCGGGGGAGATCGAAAGCGCCGGCAAGCAGTTTGCGGACGTGATTGCGGTAAGCCAGCGCCCGGGACCGGCTGTCAATTTTGGCAAGCACCCGTTTCCGTTCATGCCCAATTGCCTCAAAGGCAAGCTTATAGTAATTCTGAAGCATCATCCCGTTGATCACGTGCGGCATCATAATCGCCTCCTGTCCGGAAAAAGGTTCCATTTTTACATCGATGGCAACAAAAAATACTTGAAGTTTTGCACTTTTACAAGTATATTGGTGTATATTTTTTTGCAACAAAGTCCGAAGAGGGGCGGTAACTGCTGATGGCTAAAACCTTTGAAGAAAAACTTGTCGAGTCGTCCGGCGAAGATACGCTCAAGGCGGCCAAACAGATTTTGAAGCATAACGCCCTGGCCGGCGCGTGGCGCGACCCGGAAGGGGTGATCCACGCCCGGATTGCCGGGAATACGCTTCAATGCCACGTCGCGGTCACGCCGGGCAATCCGGCCACCGCGGTCTGTTCGTGCCCCGACCGCTCCGGCAAGCTCTGCGAACACGCGGTAGCCGCACTGCTCTACTGCGGGCGCTTCAACCCGGCCGCGATCAAGCCGGTCGGCGAAACCGCCTCCGCCTACGCCGGCCTCAAATACCAGAACCTCGAAGAACTCGCCGGCCGCGAAAACACCGAAAAAAACGCCACGCTCCATATCAGCGTCAGTTCCGAATTCCCCCACGTCCCGAGCAAGTGGGAAAACGCGGTGCTCAACGTCAAACTCCGCAACAAAGAGCGCGAATATCTCGGCAACGTCAACAACCTGCGCCAGCTTTTCTTTGACAAGAAGCTCAGCATTTCGCTCAAGATCGACGATTTTTCGCTTCAGGAGCAGCAGATCATCCGCTTCCTCGCGATCAACGGCGAGCCGGACAACTCCAATGTGCTGCTGAATTCGGAGCAGACCGCCGAATTTTTCCACTGTCTGGTCGGTTTCAAAAACTTCACCCGCGACGGCCGCCGTCTGCTGGTCCGCGGCGACCGCGCCGAACCGGTCATCCTCCGCCAGCAAACCGCCGACGGACTCAAAATTTCCGCCGGCATCCGGGTCGGCCACGCGCTGCTGCCGATCAGCAACGCCAAGGTCATCACCGGCCGCTCCGGCTGCTGGATCGGCCGCGAAGGGGAATACTACTTCATCCCGGCGGTCGTCGATATCGGCTTCCTGCGCAATTTTTTCCGCACCGGCGAACAGTTCTTCCCGGGCAAGATTTCCGAGAACTTCCTCGACCACGGCCGCTTCCCGCTGCCGGTGCTCGACGCCAAAGTGCTGGAGCTCGAAGAGGCCCCGCTGGCAGTGCTGCTGACAGGCAAACTCAATGAAAACGGCCACCTCAACGTAATGCTCCGCTACCTCTACGGCGACGAAGCATTCGCCCCCGGTTCCGGACGGCTGGCCAGGATCGGCTCAAGCTTCGTCAAGCGCGACGAATGCGCCGAACTCCGGCTGGAGAATGAACTCGAAATGTTCGGCTTCCGGCGCGAAGAGGACCGTTTCATCCTCGACGACAGCGAAGGCATCGGGGTCTTTTTGCAGGAACTGCTGCCGCTCTGGCTCCGCAACCGGAGCAACTATGCGCTCAACGGCGAACTCGCCTTGCTCAGCCGCGGCGGCGGCGGCCTCGAAGACCTCAGCGTCCGCAATCAGGTCAAAGG
>JBFWIO010000227.1:0-5743 GCA_050255955.1 Victivallaceae bacterium | reverse complement strand
GTGACACTGCCTCCGGCCATCGCGCCGGGACGCAGGATCTTGCTGGTCTCGATTCTGGTGACGCCGGAAGCGCCGGCCGGAACGGCTTCTTCCGGCTCTTGCTTGACGGGCTCGACCGGATCGTCTTTGCCCCAGTCGATATTTTCGAGTTCGGCGGCGAGGATGCGCACATCCATAAATTTGAGTTTGCAGCCGAATTTTTCGTTGACCGCATTCTGGATTTCAGAGAGTGTCCGGCCGGCGGCCAGTTCGGCGGCCATGAATTTTTTGATTTCAATGTCCTGATTCATCGCGATACCCCATTTTCGGATAAGATACACCGCAAATGCCAAAATGCAAGCCGCGTGCGCCCGCGCGAAGAATGTGTTTCACCGGAAAAACCGCCACGTTCAGATCGCGAGCGGCGCGCCCTGGTCGGCGAAGTACGTTTTGAGGGTTTCGATGACGCCGTTCTCGTCGTTGCTTTTGGCGGTGCGGAAGCGGCATACTTCGGCCAAACCGGGATGGGCGTTGGCCATCGCGTAGCTGTGAAAACAACTCTTCATCAGCTCAAGATCATTGAGGTAGTCGCCAAAAGCCATGCAGTGCCCGGGCTCAATCCCGAATTCGCGCTGCAGGAAGGCCATCGCCGTGCCCTTGGTGACGTCGGGCCGCATGAAGTCCACCCACTGCGTCCCGGCCAGCGTCACCGCGAAACGGTCACGGAAATGCTGAACTTGCCGCCAGGTATTCTCCTCTGCGCCGTTGGCGTCGTAAATCGCGATCTTGCAGATCCGGTCGTGCCCGATCAGGTCCGGCAACGCATCGACCTTGCGGCAGCGCTCGTAGTAGTGCGAAGCCTGTTCCCGGAATCCGGGATCGTCGTCCTCGACGTAAGCGGATTTGACCCCGCAGAAAATCGGAAACGCGCCCGGTATCTCCCGGATCGCGGCCAGCGCCTCCAGCAATTTTTCGTCCGGAATCGGGCAGTCGTAAAGAAGCTCATGCCCCCGGAAGACGATCGCCCCGTTTTCGCAAATGAAGTAAAGCCGCCCCGCGCTCGACGGAAAGGTTTTGAGCAAATTGAAATACTGCCGCCCGCTGGCGATCACGAAACGGATCGAGCGCTCCTCAAGTTCGCCGACCAGAGCGTCAAAAGCGGGGGGCACCCGCTTCTGACTATCCAGCAGCGTTCCGTCAACGTCGGTGGCGATCAGCCGGATCATCGGGTCAGTACCGGTAGGTTTCCGGCTTGAATGGACCGTCAACCGCGACGCCGATATAGGCGGCCTGGTCGGCGGTCAATTTGGTCAACTTCGCACCGAGTTTGGCAAGGTGGAGCCGCGCGACTTCTTCGTCAAGCTTCTTGTCGAGAAGATAGACGCCGACTTTGCGTTCGGGGTGGCGGGCGATGTCGATCTGGGCCAAGGTCTGGTTGGTGAAGCTGTTGGACATCACAAACGAGGGATGGCCGGTGGCGCATCCGAGGTTGACCAGCCGCCCCTCGGCGAGCAGATAAATCGAGTGCCCGTCGGCAAAGGTGTAGCGGTGAACCGGGCATGAGCTGCCTTTGATCTCGGTTTTGACCACGCCGGGCATCTTTTCGAGGCGGCCGACCTGGATTTCGTTGTCGAAGTGACCGATGTTGCAGACGATCGCCTGATCCTTCATCGCGGCCATGTGTTCGGCGGTGATGATGTCGCAGTTGCCGGTGGTGGTGACGTACAAATCGGCCTCGGGAAGCGCGTCCTCGACGGTGCACACCTTGTAGCCCGCCATACAGGCCTGAAGGGCGCAGATCGGGTCGATTTCGCTGACCATCACCCGGGCGCGTTCGTTGCGGAGCGCCTCGGCGGAGCCTTTGCCGACGTCGCCGTAGCCGCAGACCATCACCGTTTTGCCGGAGAGCATCACGTCCATCGCCCGCTTGATCCCGTCGGTAAGCGAGTGGCGGCAGCCGTAGATATTGTCGAATTTGCTCTTGGTGACCGAGTCGTTGACATTGACCGCCTGAAAGAGGAGTTCGCCTTTCGCCGCCATCTGAAGCAGCCGGTGGACTCCGGTAGTGGTTTCTTCGGAGACGCCGCGCACCTGCTCGGCGACCCGGTGCCAGTGGCGCGAATCTTCCTTGAGCACACGTTTGAGGAGGTTGTTGATGACCTGAAGTTCGTAAATTTCGGTCGGCTCGTCGAGGATGGCCGGATTGATTTCAGCCAGGCGGCCGCGGTGGATCAAAAGGGTCGCGTCGCCGCCGTCATCGACGATCTGCTGCGGTCCGGAGCCATCCGGCCAGGTCAGCGCGCGATAGGTGCACTCCCAGTATTCCTCCAGCGTCTCGCCCTTCCAGGCAAAGACCGGCACTCCGGCGGCGGCGATCGCCGCGGCGGCGTGATCCTGAGTCGAAAAAATATTGCAGGAAGCCCAGCGCACATCGGCGCCGAGATCCCGCAGCGTCTCGATCAGCACCGCGGTCTGGATGGTCATGTGCAAACTGCCCATGATCCGCACGCCCGCGAGCGGCTGTTCCGGGCCGTACTTGGCGCGGGTCGCCATCAAACCGGGCATCTCCTGCTCGGCGATTTCAATTTCCTTGCGTCCGAAATCGGCAAGGGTGATGTCTTTGACCAGATAATCCATTCGATTCACCTTGATTTCAATGTACTTTGGAGCTTTTCCCATACTTCCGGCGCGAGGGCGGAGCCCATCACCTTGACCACTTCGGAAGAGACCAGCGACGCGGCGTAGCCGCATTCGGCAAGCGGCTTGCCGTGCAAATAACCATAGAGGAACCCGGTCGCCCAGAGATCCCCGGCGGCGGTGGTGTCCACCGGCTTTTCAACCGTAACCGGCTCGATGCGAACCAATTCCGGCCCGCGCACCACATAGGAGCCGCGGCGGCCGACCTTGAGCGCGGCAACCTCGCAAAGCGTTCCGAGCTTGCGCACCGTGGACTCCTCGTCGGCAACTTCGTCAAAGAGCGCCGCCGCCTCCTCCTCGTTGGCAAAAATAAAATCAACCTGCCCGGCGTTGAAAAGAGCGAAAAGAGTGTCGCGGAAAAGGCGAACCACTTCAAACGAAGCCATGTCGAGCGCAGTCCGGCAGCCCGCCTTTTTCGCCTCGCGGAGCACGGTTTCGACCACTTCCGGCAAAAAGAGCATGTAGCCCTCGACAAAGACCAGATCGTACTTGCCGAAGTCAACCGCGCGCACTTCGTCGGCGGTCAGGAGCTGCGACGCCCCGAGGTGCGAACGCATCGTCCGCTCCGAATCCGGGGTCACCAGCGAAAGGCACCGCCCGGTGGCGGCAAGCGCGGTCTCGATGAACTCCTCGTCGCTGCCGCCCGCCGCGCGCAATTCGCGGCGGTAGAACTCCGCCTCCCGGTCGCGCCCGACCTTGGTCAGCATCGCCACCGGAATACCGAGCTTGCCGAGCCCGAAAATGGTGTTCCCGGCAGCCCCGCCGGGGGCATAAACCGGCGGCCGGTCGAGTTTGGCGATCAAGCTGTCCTGAAACGCGGCATCGACCATCATCATTCCCCCTTTTTCGCCTCCGGCGAGCGGGAGAAAGGATTCATCGACCAGCGCCAGGACGTCTACCAGCGCGGAACCGACAGCAAGTACTTTGATCGGGTCGGCCATCGGTCAGATGAGCTTGTGCTTTTTGGCCGACTTGAGCAAGGCTTCGACCTTGTCGGTCTGTTCCCACGGGAACTGCGGACGGCCGAAGTGACCGTAAGCGGCGCTGTCGCGGTAGCTCCAGCCGTGACCGGGCTTCTTGAGGCCGAGGGCTTTGACGATCGCGGCGGGCTTGAGGTCAAAAACTTCGCGGATGATCTTCTCCAGCTGGGCATCGTCGGCGATCACGCCGGTGCCGTAGGTATCGACGTTGACCGACAGCGGCTCGGCCACGCCGATCGCGTAGGCGACCTGGACTTCGCACTTTTCGGCCAGCTTGGCGGCGACGATGTTCTTGGCGATATAGCGGCACATGTAGGCGGCCGAACGGTCAACCTTTGAGGGATCTTTGCCGGAGAAGGCGCCGCCGCCGTGCGAACCGACCCCGCCGTAGGTGTCAACGATGATCTTGCGGCCGGTGAGGCCGGTGTCGCCGTGCGGGCCGCCGACTTCAAAGCGGCCGGTCGGGTTGATGTAATACTTGATATCGCCCTTGAGGAGCTTGGCCGGGATCACTTTTTTTACCACTTTGCGGACCAGTTCTTCGAGTTCCGCGATTTTCATGTCGGGAGTGTGCTGGTGGGAAACCACAATGGTTTCGACCGCGACCGGCTTGCCGCCCTTGTAGCGGATCGAAACCTGGCTCTTGGCGTCGGGACGCAGGAACGGGTACTTTTTGGGACTGCTTTTGCGCAGACGGGCGAGCTCTTCGACGATGCGGTGGGCATAGAGGATGGTCGCCGGCATCAGCTCGGCGGTTTCGTTGCTGGCAAAGCCGAACATCATGCCCTGATCGCCCGCGCCCTGCTCGGCGAAGAGGCCCATGCCCTCGGTGACGCCCTGCGAAATATCCGGCGACTGCTTGTGGACGCAGACCAGGACTTTGGCCTCGTCGGCGCAGAAGCCGACGTTGGGATCGTTATAACCGATTTCGCGAACCACCTGAAGCGCGATGTCCTGCCAGTTGATCTTGGCTTTGGTGGTGATTTCGCCGGAGATCACCACCAAATTGGTGGTCGCGAGCGTTTCGCAGGCGACCCGGCTGTCGGGGTCCTGCATCAGACAGGCGTCGAGGATCGCATCGGAAATCTGGTCGCAGACCTTATCGGGATGGCCTTCGGAAACCGACTCCGAAGTGAAAACGTGTTCCGCATGAATCTTACTCATAATTCTCCTCTTTTCAGTTATCTAAATATCCGCGATACATTCAAATCGTCACCCGCCGTCCCCGGGGGTTGCGGCGGTTCCGGCTTTCCGGATTTCATCGAAAGCAAAAAGGAGCCGGACGGTTTCAGCCGTGCGGCTCCAGATTCACATCAGATCATCGCCGGGCGATCAGTTCTTTTTGGCCGGAACCAGCACGCCGCGACGGTTTTTGCTCCAGACGGCTTCGTTGGAACCGGTAACCGCCGGACGGTCTTCGCCGTAGCTGATGGTCTTCATGCGGCCGTCTTCGAGACCGACGCCGGTGAGATAGGCGCGAATCGCATTGGCGCGGCGTTCGCCGAGCGCGCGGTTGTACTCTTCGGTACCGCGTTCATCGCAGTGACCCTCGATGATCAGCACCAGCTGGCCGTGTTCGGCGAGATACTGGGCGACGCGGTCGAGTTTGCCGGTTTCGCTCGGGGGCAGCACATCGGTGTCATACCCGAAGTAAACGATCGGAAAGCCGAGGTTGTTGCCGGGATCGACCGGAGACCAGTCGTCGGCGTTCTTGCCGAGAGAACCGTCGTCCGCGCCCTTGCCCCAGGGATTGGAGGAGTCGAGACCGCCTTTGCCGAGACCGCCGCCGAGACCGTTGGCGTCATCCATCGCCTGCGGAAGCGGTTCCAGGTTGTCTTTCGGAATCGAGTTATCGCAGCCGGCTGCGAAAAGAAGTGCGAGCGCAAAAGCGCCGCCGAGACAAAGACGGAAAATCGACATAAAAACATCCTCCATATCACTTGGGATTTGCTGAGTTCTCTGCTGTTGCTTTAAGATAAACTTTTTTTTGGAAAAATCCACACGACAAAGCAACTTTTTTCCGCTTTTTTTTTCACTTTTGAGGAAATGAGGAGGCTATTTCCGCCTGGTTATTGCGCGGCGGGGGT
>JBFWIO010000226.1:0-5779 GCA_050255955.1 Victivallaceae bacterium | reverse complement strand
GCCAGGGCACCGCCCTGGACCCTGCTCGGCGGAGGAACCGCCTCGCGATTACGGGGCGTGTTGCTACGCCCCGAGCCGAGAGAGCGACAGCGACAGGCTCAATATCCCGAGGCCGACGGTCGGCCCCCGAGCCGGGTATAACACGCCGCGCCCGATCCGCGGCCTACACCGAGAAGCGCACGTGGATCACATCGCCGTCCTCGACGATGTAATCCTTGCCCTCGATCCGCAGCTTACCCGCCTCCTTCGCCTTGTTCCACCCCCCGCAATCCACCATGTCCTGATACGACACCGTTTCCATCCGGATGAAACCGCGACACAAATCCGTGTGAATCTTCCCCGCCGCCTGCGGCGCCGGCGTACCCCGCCTCACCGTCCACGCCCGCGCCTCCATCGGCCCGGCAGTGAAAAAGGTAATGTAATCCAACAAATGATACCCCGTCCGAATCACCCGCGCCAAACCCGATTCGGTAATCCCCAAATCCTCCATGAAAATCTGCGCCTCCTCCGGCTCCAACTGCCCAAGCTCATCCTCCAGCTTGGCACATACCGGCACCACCTCCAACCCCCGCTCAGCAGCATACTCCAGCAACGCCTTGGCCGCCTCCGAACTCCCGAAGTTGCGGAACGTCTCCTCATCAGTATTGGCACAGATAAAAGCCGGCATCACCGTCAGCAACCCAAGCTGGGCAACCACCGCCGCCACCTTGGGATCCTTGCGGTCATACTCCGGCAAACGCCCGTCAGCCAGCTGAGCGGCAAGGTCTTTCAATACCTCAAACTCCAGTTTGGCATCGGAATCGTTCGAACGCGCCAGCTTGGCCGACTTGTCGCGCTTCTTCTCGAGCATGTCCAAATCCGCAAGCATCAGCTCAGTCACAATCACATCAAGGTCACTCACCGGATCGCATTTGCCGTCCACATGCACCACGTCGGGATCATTGAAAAGCCGCACCACATGGGCAATCGCATCGACGTTGCGAATGTGGCCGAGAAACTGATTGCCCAGCCCCTGCCCCTGACTCGCCCCCTTGACCAAGCCCGCAATATCAATGAATTTCAACGTCGAAGGCACAATCCGTCCGGAATGCTCAAGATCGGAGAGCACCTGAAGCCGCGCATCCGGCACCGGCACTATCCCGGTATTGGGCTCAATGGTGCAGAAAGGAAAATTGGCAGCTTCCGCGCCGCCCTTGCACAAGGCGTTGAACAAAGTGGACTTACCGACATTGGGAAGCCCCACGAAACCACAGCAGAAACTCATAACTCAAGGCTCTTTCCGTAAAATAGCAGAATTGTTCCGAAAACAAAGCCCGTCCCCGACAGAATCAGCCGGGACACGGGCCTTGCACAAATCGTCAAACCGCGTTACTGCGCGTCAACGATGGTCTGGTCGTTGTAGAAGAAGTTGAAAGCGTTATGCTGAACATCGACCACCCACGCCGGACGCATCATCGGGCCATATCCCCAGCCCGCGTCCATGGGATCTTCCGGACAGCCCGGCAGCGGCACCGGGAAAGTGACGATGTCGATCGCACCGGTAACTTCACGGCCGACCGTGTAAACCACACCCTTGATCACACCGTAGGTCAACGAGGCGATGGCGCCCTTTTCGTTGTTGACGTCATAGGGCTTCATCAGCAGTTCCAGCGGGCCAAAGGCAACGTTGGCCACGCCGCGGCCGAGTTTCTCGACCATGTTGTTGAGCAGATCACCTTCCGCCCTGACGGAGCCGACACACAAAAAGGTCATCAATAAACCAACCAGCACCATGCTTTTTCCGAATCTCATCCGTATCACCCTTGGGTTTTGAGTTTTATTCATCGGGGTTTTCCGAAAATCTTAATCTCTGATGCAATATAGTTTTCCTTTTCGCAAATTTCAAGAAAAAACCGCTAAAAAATCTCCATTTATAGCGAAATATTTCAAAAAACGTGCTATTTTATAAAGAAAAGAAATGTTTAGAAGTCTTTTCGGAACGATCCGATAGAAGATGTTTTCCGCATGCCCGGTTTGACTGAGGAGCACGCCCCCGGGCGGTATGGCCCGAAATCGCTCCCGGCGAGGCGGAAAAACAGACCTTGCGGGCGGCCGGAACAACTTTATAAATCGACTCATTAAGGGGAGCAAAGCCCATGGCATTGGAAAAACAACGCGAACGCTTCGCGGAACTGACGTTGCTGAAGCGCTCGGAACAGAATTATCCGGATACCCCCGGGGAAGCGTTGCTGGAGACGTTTGAGAATCTGTACGCGGACCGCGATTACATCATTGAATTCGACTGTCCGGAATACACCTCGCTCTGTCCGGTGACCGGGCAGCCGGACTTCGGACACATCACCGTCCGCTACATTCCGGACCGACGATGCGTCGAAAGCAAGTCGCTCAAGCTCTTTTTGTATTCGTTCCGGAACGCCAACACGTTCCACGAGGAATCGGTCAACACCATCCTCGACGCGGTGGTCAAAGCCTGCGCCCCGAGACGAGCCGAAGTCACCGGCAAATTCCGGCCGCGCGGCGGCATCGCGATCAATGTAGTCGCCCGTTATGGAGGAAAAATCGATGAATAAAATGCTTTTTGAATTTGTTCCGTCAGGTTCGGTAACCACCCCCGCGGGGTTTCTCGCCGCCGGCGTCACCGCCGGGTTCAAGCGCAGCGGGGCGCCGGACTTCGCGATGATCGTTTCGCAGCATCCGGCCAATTTTGCCGGTGCGTTCACCTCGTGCACCTTTGCCGCCGCCCCGGTCCGGGTGTCGCAGAAGCGGGTCCGCGAGTCAAAGGCGATCCGGGCCGTAATCGTCAACAGCGGCAACGCCAACGCCTGTACCGGCGCGGCCGGTATTGCCAATGCCGAAAAAAGCTGCGAAATCGCCGCCAAAACGCTCGGCATCGAGCCCGGCGAAGTGGTGGTCGGATCGACCGGCCGGATCGGCGTCCAGCTCAATTTGGCAACCATCGAAAAGGGCATCAAGCTCGCCGCCGAAGCGCTGACCGCCGGAGGCGGGGAAGCCGCCGCACAGGCGATCATGACCACCGACACGGTGCCGAAATCGGTCGCGGTGAGCTTCCAGCTCGGCGGCAAAACGGTTTCGATCGGCGCGATGACCAAGGGCGCGGGAATGATCGATCCCAATCTCAAAGTGTTGCACGCCACCATGCTCTGCTTTATCACCACCGACGTCAAGGCGGACAACGATTTCCTCGCCGACCTCCTCGACGGCGGGGTGGCCGATTCCTTTAACCGGATCACCATCGACGGCGACATGAGCACCAACGACACGGTAATCGTAATGGCCAACGGGGCCGCCGGAGTCGAAGTCAAGCCGGGCAGTGCCGAAGCGGCGGTGTTCAAAGCCGCGCTGGAGCAAGTGATGCGCGAACTCGCCCGCCAAATGGTCGCCGACGGCGAAGGCGCGACCAAGTTCGTTGAAATCAAAATCGTCAACGCCCCGAGTCATCGCGACGCCAAGCTCGCCGCCGAAGCGGTGGCAAATTCGCTTTTGTGCAAAACCGCCTGGTTCGGCAACGACCCCAACTGGGGCCGGGTGGTGGCGGCGCTGGGTTATTCGGGTGCGGAATTCGACCCCGACAAGACCGATATTTTTTACGACGCGATGCCGGTGGTCCGGCAGGGCGGCGATGCCGGCACGCCGGAAGAGGCGCTGGCCGGGATCATCGGCAAAAAAGAATTCACCGTGCTGGTCGATATGCACGGCGGCAGTGCCGACTACTGGGTCTGGACCTGCGACGTCTCGTATGAATATGTCAAAATCAATGCGGATTACCACACATGAAAAGAAGCGATATCAAAGTCCTCGTGATCACCGGCTTTGGCCTGAACTGCGAAAAAGAGACGGCGGCGGCCTGCCGGATGGTCGGCGCGACGCCGGAACAGGTGCATTTGAATGATCTCATCGCCGGGAAGCATACCCTTGACGAATACCAGATGCTGGTTTTCATCGGCGGCTTTTCCTTTGGCGACCATCTCGGTTCGGGAACGGTTTTCGCCAACCGGGTCAAGTTCAAATTGCGTGATCAGCTGGAGAAATTCGTGGCTGACGGCAAGTTGGTGATCGGCATTTGCAACGGCTTCCAGACGTTGACCCGGCTGGGCATGGTGCCGGCGCTTGACGGCGACTACTTCAGCCAGAGCGTGGCGCTGGCGCACAACGACAGCGGAACCTTTCGCGACGACTGGTGTGTCTTGAAGGCTGATCCGGCCTCGCCGTGTGTCTTTACCCGCAACATTGACCTGGTCCGTTTGCCGCTGCGCCATGGCGAAGGCAAGTTTGTCGCCGAGCCGGAAGTGCTTGCGGAGCTGGAAAAACGGCATTTGATTGCGGTGCGTTACGCCAATGCCGACGGCACGATTGCGACTGAATTCCCGGCCAATCCCAATGGTTCGCTCGGGGCGATCGCCGGGATTTGCGATCCCACCGGCCGGATTTTCGGGCTGATGCCGCATCCGGAGGCGTTCCTGTCGCCCTTCAACTCGCCGAGTTGGACGGCGGACAAGGCGGCGGGCAAGATGGCCGAAGAGGGCGAAGGAGTGGTCTTTTTCCGCAATGCGATCGATTATATTGAAAAGAATTTTTAAGTTTACGGAGTGAGATATGAGCAAGCAAAAAGTCCGGGTCGCGGTATTGGGCGCTTCGGGGTATGCGGGCGAGGAACTGTTGCGGATTCTGCTGCGGCATCCGGATTGTGAAATCGCGGCGGTGACTTCGCGGAAGAATGCGGGAGAACCGGTGTCGTCGGTGTTTCCGCGTTATACCGGGCTCGACCTTAATTTCGTTGCGCCTGACGCGGCTGAACTGGCGAAGGTTTGTGACGCGGCGATTCTGGCGTTGCCGCACGGGACGGCGACGGAGTATGCGATTCCGCTGCTTCAGGCGGGGATCAAGGTATTTGACATCAGCGCCGACTTCCGGTTGAAAAGTCCCGAAAAGTACAAGGCGTACTACAAGGAAGACCATCCGGCGCCGGAGTTGCTGGCGCGGGCGGTGTACGGTTTGCCGGAGCGTTACCGGGAGAAGCTGAAGACGGCGGATTTGGTGGCGTGTGCGGGGTGTTATCCGACCAGTTCGATTCTGCCGACCGCGCCGTTGCTGGCGACGAAGCTGGCGAGTCCGGAGGGTGTGATTATTTCGAGTTGTTCCGGGGTGACGGGGGCGGGTCGCAAGGTGGATTTGCCGTATATTTTCCCGGAATGCAATGAGAGTGTGCGGGCGTATTCGCCGACGGGCCACCGGCATTTGCCGGAGATTGAGCAGGAGATGGCGTTTGCGGCGGGGGTGCCGGAGATGGCGATCAACTTTGTGCCGCATTTGGTGCCGGTGAATCGGGGGATCAACTCGACGATATTTTTGAATGCGGAACCGGGTTGCACGCTGGAGGCGATTGCTGAGGTTTATCGGACATTTTATGGCAAGGAGCGTTTTGTCCGGGTATTGCCGCAGGGTCGGACGGCGGACACCAAGTATGTGACGATGACCAACACTTGTGAGATCGGGTATGCGTTTGACAAGCGGACGAACCGGATCATTTTGACTTCGACGATTGACAATTTGACTAAGGGCGCGGCGGGCCAGGCGGTGCAGTGCATGAATATACGCTTCGGCTTGGAAGAAACCGCGGGGCTGCTTTAAAAAAAAAGCGCCGCAGGCTAAAAAAAAGCGCGAAGCGCTCAATCCCGCCCTCCGTCGTACGGAGTCGCAGTCCAGGGGGCGAACACCCCTGGTCGCTCCGGCTCCACCGGAGCGAAGCTACGCGAAGCGC
>JBFWIO010000225.1:0-5779 GCA_050255955.1 Victivallaceae bacterium | reverse complement strand
CGTTATTTCATTTTTGCAACGCAAAAAAGAAAAAGCGCCGACCCCAACCAGGTTTGAAAAGAAGAGAGGGGGGCCGGGGGAGAGAGGAAAAAATTTCCTCAAAATTTTTTCCTTTCACCCCCGTCTCCAATGGCTTTCTTCTTGCCGTCGGGGCTGATGGCGACGAAGACGCAGCGGGCGGTGAGGATGGTTTTGTCGCCGGCTTTGACGGTGAGTTCAAAGCTGACGCTGGTGTGTCCGATGCGGGGTTCGCCGCCGATGAAGTCGAGGATGTCGCCTTCGCGGGCGGGGTTGGAGATGACTACGTCGTTGAAGCGGTAGCCGAGGAGGTGGGGTTCGCCGGTGCTTTTCATGGCGTGGATGGCGCTTTGTTCGGCGAGGTATTCGAGGAGGCGGCCGCCGTAGAGGTAGCCGCCGAGGCCGAGGTCGCCGGTTTTGACCAGTTTGGAGCCGATGTGCATGGGGACTTCCTTTGGGGTTAATAAACTTTCAGCTTTACCGGGAAGCGGTTGCGGCGCAGTTGCTGCCGCATCCGGTTCGGGGTGGTGTTGAATCTGGCTTTGAACGTGCGATAAAAGTAGCCGAGGTTGCGGAAGCGGCAGGAGCTTGCGATGTCGAGCAGTTTGGCGTCACTTTCGGCGAGCATGTCAAGGGCTTTTTTGAGCCGGCATTCGAGGACATATTCGCGCCACGAGAAACCGGTCACGTTTTTGACCTGCGCGGCAAACGTGGAACGGCTGACGCCGGTACGTGCCGCCGCCTCGTCGAGCCGGAGCTCGAGGCCGGGGTCGGCGGCGAGGGTGCGGCAGAGTTTCTCCACTTTGCGCCGGTTGGCGCTGCCGTCGGAGTCGCCGGCCGCGCCGGGGTCGGCGTGGCGGAAAAAGGCGATCAGGAGCTCGGCCAGCAGTGCGTTGGCGAGTTCTTCGCGGAGCAACCCGGGGGAACGGGTGACGCGGTGGAGTTCGCGTATCGTCCGCAGATTGAAGCGGCGGTAGGCGGGGTCGTCGCCGGAGAAGAAAATATTGCGTTCGCGGCAGGCGAGGAGTTGCTCCTGGAGCTTGACAAACCCGGCCGCGGCGAGGTGATTGGGGTCGAAACAGACAAAGATGAACTCCGCCGCGACGTCGGGAATGAATTCGATCCGGTGGCGGCTGCCGCCGTAGAGCATAAACGCGGAACCGCGCCGGAAAGGACGGCTGCGGCCCTCGACATGCTGAGTTCCCCGGTCGTTGAAACAGACAAAAAACTCGTGCATGTCGTGCCGGTGGGTCACCATCGGATATGTGGTTTTGCCGTGATTGGTCCAGAGCATGCTTGATACGATTGTGTAGTTTTTTTATTATTCCGTGTACGAAATGCCGATGAATCAAGACTATAATAATACATATATTCAAAAAATACAACCGCAAAAAAGGGGAAATGACGATGAAACTGGAAAATTTCGACTGGGACCGGGTGGAGCTTTGCTGGGAAAAGTGGTGGGAAAAAGAACTTGGCCGCCCGCTTTTTCAAGTCACGGTAGCGCCTCCGCCCGACGCGCCGCCGCGGGCGCTCAAGCGTCGCCACCGGTTTCTTCCGATGTACGACTTCTCGATTCCGGCAATCGACATCGTCCGCGATATCGCCGCCGACATCGAGGCCGGGGCAGCTTCCTGCCGTGACGGCAGTTACCCCGCACTCTGGATGAATTTCGGTCCGGGGGTGCTGGCCGCGATGATCGGCGGCGAGGGACGCTGCGGCGAAGATACGGTCTGGTTCTACCCCGGCCGCTTCGAGGGCAAGGAACTCCAGGAAATCACGCTCGAACTTGACCGCGAAAGTTCATGGTTCCGGCGGCTTGAGGAATTTTTCCGGGCGGGAGCGGCGGAGTGGCACGGGCTGATTCACCTCGGCCAGACCGACCTCGGGGGCTCGCTTGACGTGGTGAGCGCGGTGCGGCCGGGCGAGGCGCTGCTCTTTGATCTCTTTGACCGGCCCGACGAGGTGAAGCGCCTCAACTGGGAAGTGCACAAGGTGTGGTTCGAGGCGTTCGACTACTTCAACCGGCTCCTGCCCGCCGACAATCACGGTTTCTCCGCCTGGGCCGGACTGCTTTCGCGGAAATCGCATTACATGCTCCAGTGCGACTTCGCCTACATGATTTCGCCCGACCAGTTCGCCGAATTCGTGGCTCCGGAACTGGCCGCCAGTTGCCGCCGGCTCGCGCGGCCCTTTTATCACCTCGACGGCAAAGGACAGCTGCCGCACCTCGACCATTTGCTGGCGATCCCGGAACTTGCGGGCATCCAGTGGGTGCCGGGAGCGGGCGTGCCCGACTGCTCGTGCTGGCCGGAGGTCTACCGCAAAATTGCCGCCGCCGACCGCCTGATGCAGATCTTCGTCCCCAACGACGTTACGGTGATCGAGAAAATCCTTACCCAGATCGACAAGCCCGAACTGATCCTCTTCAGCGGCCAGGTGCCGTACAGCCAGCGCGAGCGGCTGGAGGCCATCTACCGCCGGTTCGGGGTGGACAGATAACTTACGGCCGCGCCGTCGCGCCGGCATTATCCTGAGACAGGGGCAGCAGATTGTCGGCAACCGCCTGAATGAAGCCGATCCGGCCGCGGGTGGCAGCTTTGGGGTCGCCGGGAGCGTTGCGGCTGGACGCCACCACCAGCTCTTCGCCGAGCGAGAAGATCAGCAACGCGTCGCTCGCTGCGCCGTGACCGAGAAAGGTTGAGGGCGGAAAAATATATTCATCAAGCTCTTTGCCTTCGCCATCGACCTTCTTGAAGTTGCGGTAGCCCATGCCGACGCCGATCTGGCCGCGCTGCGGCGGCGTTTGCATCCGCGGCAGAACCGGAAGCAGTTTCCGCCAGGTCGTTTCGCGGTAAATTTCGCAATCGCCGTAACTGCCGCGATTGAGCATGAGCTGGCCCAGCTTGGCAATGTCCATGCTGGAGAGGCAAAAGCTGTAGCCGAGGTCGAGGGTGATGCCTTCAAACCTGATCGCGAGCGGATTCAGGAGCCGTTCCGCAAAGAGTTCGGTCAGCGGCCGCCCGGCGGCGCGCTCCATCGCCCGTCCGGCGAGGTTGAGGCCGTCGCCGTTGTAGAGCATCGGGGAATTGCTTTTGAGGCCGGGAGCGATGCTCCAGACCTCGTTGTCGGCGAAAACGTTGCCGATCCCGCCGAAACTGCCGTGGCGGTCAAGCAACCCCGCGGTGTGCGAAAAGCAATCCTGAAGCACCAGATCGCTCGCCGTACCGTCGGGCAGCGCGGCGAATTCGGGCAATAATCTGGAAAGCGGATCGCCGGGCTCGGCCGCGCCGTCGTCGATGAAGGTGGCAAAAAGCTGGCCGCTGACGAATTTGGAAATCGACGCCGCGAACATTTGCGTATTTTCGTTCACCGGGCGCCCTTGGTGGTCAAGGCCGAAGCTCTCCATATAGACGATGACGCCGCGGCGGGCGACGACAAAGGAACAGGGTTCTTTGGTCAATTCATACCATGCCTTGGCCGCGGCATGGAGCTTTTCGCGGGCACCGGGCTTGAACCCGGCTTCAGCTTCGCTGCCGGGACGAAGGACCGGAGCCGGAGGGGTTTTCGCCGCTCGCGGCGGCCGGTTCCGCGGCACGCCGCCGTCGATCGCGAGCCGGGTCCGGAACGCTTGCTCGTAGAATTGGACAAAAGGCGAGGCGAGGAGTGAATCCGGATCGTCGCCACGTCCTCCGGAGTGGACATTGGCGATGATTTTCGCGCCGTCGGGATCTTTTTCGATCAAAGCGAGCCAGCGGGCGGGATCTTTTTCGCTCATGCGGGCGGATTTGGGTGAGTCAGGTTCCAGCCATTCGCCCCAGCTCTGGCCGGGAAATTTGCGTTTCTGCCAAGCTTCAAGCCGGGCGGCATCCGGGAGATAGCCGTCGCGGCGATAAAAAAAAGGCACCATCCGGCGCATTTTGCCAAATTGCGGCGAAACCGCTTCGGCACAGGCGAGATACATCCCGGTTTCGCCGAATTCTCCAACTTCGCGAGCATGCCGGTCATAGAACCGCACCGTCAAAGGTCCGGCATCGGGCCAGACCAGTTGCGGAAGCTCCCGGCCGGTGCGGATATAAAGCCCGTCCGCCGGGGCGGGAAGAACCTCATTGAGATAGCGATATTGGCTTTCGAGTTTGGCCCGGTCAGTCTCGCGCAACGGCGCTTCGGCGGCGGCAACTCCGATCCCCCCGGCAATGGCGATTATCAGCAGCAACTTTTTCACAATGAATTTCCTTAGCAAAATTTAATATCCGACTGTAATATAGCGCAATTAACCATCAAATACAACCCCCCGTTCAGCTTGTACCAATCCCTCAATCGCGCTATCGTATCTTGCAAATCACAAAAGCGGTCGGCCTGCGGCTTTAACTCCGCCCGCTCCGTTGTCGCGGGTAGCCAGGTGCATATCCTGTTTCTGCCTCCGTGTCTCTGTGCCTCCGTGCGAAACCTTCTCCCCGCTTACAGCCCTGCTTCGCTCAATCGCGCGTCGCAATTCGCGTTGCTCTTGCGCCGCTTGTTTCGCTCTCGCAGTGTGGTGCGGGCTCCGCCCGCGTTGGGGGGAGCGCTTCGCTTAGCTTCGCTCGCGTGGATAGCGAGCGACCAGCGCTTTTCGCGCGCTGGACTGCGACTCCGTACGACGGAGGGCGGGGTTGGCGCTTCGCGCTTTTTTTCTTCTCCGTGCCTCTGTGCCTCCGTGCGAAACCTTCTCCCGGTATCCACCCCGCCCTGCTTCGCTCGATGTCGTTCGCCGGTCACTTCGTGACTCGGCTGCCGACCTCGCTCCCGCAGTAGTGTGCGGGCTCCGCCCGCGATGGGGGGAGCGCTTCGCTTAGCTTCGCTCGCGTGGATCGCACCGCGTTCCGGCAGCATTGCGCATGCCTTGGCCGCGCCGGCATACCGGCGCGGCCGGTCTTTTTGAGCGAAAGCAAGGTTATTCTTTCATTGTCAAATAATCGCAAAACCGCGATAGTATATTTTACAAAACTTTGCAAGAATATCACATATTCGCAACACTTATTCAAAGATTTGATGGCATCGCTGAGGGTAATGGCGAAGAAAAACGAATTGGCACGGGATATGCTTTGATAACCGCAATGAGCAACTGCGGCCCGGCAAACCGGGTACAGGCCGGATGACGGCAGCAAAGGCGGGAAACATGCAAAGTCCAAACTATATCTTCGGCCCGGTGCCGTCACGGCGGCTCGGCAGGTCGCTGGGGATCGACCTGATCCCGTATAAAATCTGTTCTTACGACTGTATCTACTGTCAACTGGGCCGGACCACCACCAAAACGATGACGCGCAGGGAATATCTGCCGATTGATGAAATCATCGCCGGCATCGAACGAAAGTTGAAAGAAACATGCGAATTCGACTATATCACGCTATCCGGCTCCGGCGAACCGACCCTCCATTCCGGGCTCGGCGTCTTGATTGAGGCGATCAAAAAACTCACCCGCAAACCGCTGGCGGTGATCACCAACGGGTCACTGCTGAAGGATGCGGCGGTACGTGCCGAGCTGATGGCCGCCGATGTCGTAATGCCGTCGCTGGATGCCGGGACACAGGAGTATTTTGAAACCGTGAACCGCCCCTGTCCGGGACTGCTGCTTGACGACGTGGTTGACGGTCTGGCGCATTTTTCGCGTGAATTCAAAGGCAAGCTGTGGCTGGAAGTTTTCCTCCTCGGCGGCAGTTTCGACCCGGTTGCGCGCGCCTGGGAGATTGCGAATGTAACCCGCTGGATCCGTCCGTCATTG
>JBFWIO010000224.1:0-5798 GCA_050255955.1 Victivallaceae bacterium | reverse complement strand
CCTCCCACTTTTTCAAACCTTTTTGAGTCCGGCGCTTTTTCATTTTTGCGATGCAAAAATGAAAAAGCGCAGTACATAAAAGTTTTTGTAAAAGATGTGGGGGTTCGGGGGAGAAGAAAGAAACCGCAGCCGACGGTCGGCTTTTTTCAAAAAGTTTTGTCTTCTCCCTCAAAAGTGTCAGGGTGGATGCCTCCGTTATGGTTTTGGCTCAAGGAGCCAGACTGATAATTTTTTATTTGTTTTGCTTTCGAATTTCCAATAATTTTCTTTGAGGTCGGGTTGGCGGCCGAATTCGGAGAAAAGTTCGTCGCAATCGTAGCCGAGGATGGCGGTGCGTTGGTTGGGGTTGATCTGGGTGCGGATGGTTTCGATGGAGTTGCCGTTGGGGACGGGGTGGGTGCTTTCGAGGTAAAAGAGGGTTCGGCCCTCGATTTGGCGGCCGCGGAAGGCGATTTGGTGGTAGCCGCGTTCGTGGAGGGTTTGGCGGACGCTGGAGAGGAAGGGGCGGCTGGAGCGGACGGTATCCCATGCGGGGATGACGGTTGAAAAGATGCCGATTGAGCCGATGGTGGCGGCGACCACTGTGCCGGCGAGGTCTTTGCCGAGGCCGGAGAATTCGGCGAAGCGGCTGTTGTCGCGTTCGTCGAGGACGAGGATCAGCAGCATTACGCCGCCGACGATCGGCAGTGTGGCGGAAAAGAGGATTGGCGGGGTGAATTTGAAGAGTCGTTCCCAGAAGGGCCAGACCAGCAAACTGACGATGCCGGCCGAGCCGGCGGTGATGGCGATCACCCGCATCACGAGGATGATTCGGGTATTCCATTCGCGGCGGCCGTCGCCGGTAAAGGCGGCGGAGGTCAGGAGCGAGAGCGGTATCAGCAATGGCGCCATGCCTTCCCAGCTCCAGGCTCCGGAGCCGAAGAGGACGACGGCCATCAGCATCATCCCGCGCAGGAGCTGCATGGTGCGCGTGCGCAGTTTGCGGCGGCGCGAATACATCCCGGCGAGGCCGCCTATGATCAACAGCACCCACGGCGCGCCGAGCCGGAGGAGTTCGGCGAAGAAGCGGAGCGGAAAAGCCGTGTAGTCGCCGTAGAGCATGGTGCCGCGCCGAAGCAGCGGCAGCAGTTGCTGGTAATCCCAGCCGGGCACCAGCCAGAGCAGGAATCCGGCATAGAGGGAAACTCCGGCAAGCAGCGCGAACCAGAATCCGGTCCGCAACTCGGTTTTGTACTGGCCGCCGCCAAAGGCGAGCGGCAGCGCCAGCGCCGGCGGCAGCAGCGCGGCGGCAAAGCCGCCCCAGGCCCCGCCAAGCACACAGAGCAGAAAAAAGACCAGATATTTGCTGAACAGTGAATGGTGATTTTCGCGCATCAGCCAGGCGGCGGCGAGGGCGGTGACGGCGACCGGCCCCATGGCGCTCGAAGCCATCCGCCCCCAGAAAAGGAACCCGGAGCTGCCGAGCAGCAGCCAGCCGGCGAGATATCCGGCATAGCCGGGATAGAGCCGCCGTCCGAGGTGGATCACCCCGCCGAGGGCGAGCAAGGCGGCGAGGCCGGAGGGCAGGCGCAGCACCGCTTCGCCGACGAAGCCGAAGAGCCGGGAAAAAAGTCCGGCAAGCTGGAAGCCGAGCGGGGCGGAGCTGTCAACGGCGGCCCCGTTGAACGTGAGTTTGGTCAGGTCGCCGCGGACAAAGGATTCGCGCACCACTTCGGCAAAGAAGCCCTCTTCGCCCCAGAGCGCGTTTTTTCCCGGAAAGACGGCAAAAGCGAGCGCCGCCGTCAGCCAGATCAGGCTGCGGCCGTACACTTTTGAGAGTTCGGCTCGCGGCAGTCGCTCCATCGGGACTCCTCCATCGGACTCAGGCGAGAACGCGCTTGATTGCCTCGACGACGTCGTCGACGTCCTCGACCTTCATTTCGGGAAACAGCGGCAGCGAACAGATGCGGTCGCTGTTGTATTCGGTCGCCGGCAGCATTCCCGGCTTGAACCCCATCACTTCGCGGTAGTAGTGCTGCAAATGGGCGCAGCGGAAGTGGAGTCCGGTGCCGATGTTTTCGCTTTTCAGCGCGGCCATGAATTCGTCGCGCGTGAGCTTCGGCGAATCGACCCGGACGATGAATAAATGCCAGGCGTGGGTGAAATCGTAACCTTCCGGATCGGCCAGCGGCCGGATTTCGGGGATGGCGGCAAGTTTGACGCGGTAGCGCATCGCCAGCTCCCGGCGCCTGGCGTTGATGTTGGTCAGCCGGTTCAGCTGGCTCACGCCGAGCGCGGCCTGGATGTCGGTCAGATTGTACTTGAAGCCCGGCTCGATCACTTCGGCCTGCGGCGAGCGGCCGCGGTTCTCGCGGTCAAAGGCGTCCACCCCGATACCGTGGAACTTCCAGCGCCGGATCGCGGCGGCGAACTTCTCGTCGGGCGAAGTGAAAGCGCCGCCCTCGCCGGTGGTGATGTTCTTGATCGCGTGAAACGAATAGATCGCGCTGTTGGAGCTTCCGACATGGCGGCCTTTGTAGTAAGTCCCGAGCGCGTGGGCGGCGTCTTCGATGATCGGGATGCCGTTGGCGGCGATGCGGAGGCCGTCGAGATCGACCGGGGCGCCGGCGAAGTGGACGGGGACGATCAGTTTGGTGCGCGGCGTGATTACCGCCTTGACCGATTCCGGGGTGACCAGCATGGTTTCGCGGTCGATTTCGGCGAAGACCGGGGTCGCGCCGGCGAGGACGATCATATTGACGATCGAGACCCAGGTCATCGACGGGGTGACCACCTCGTCGCCGGGGCCGATTTTGAGGACTTTCATGATCAGGTGCATCGCCGCGGTGGCCGAGGTCAGCGCCACCGCGTAGTTGGCTCCGGTGAGTTCGCAGAGGCGGTTTTCCAGCTCCGAATTCTTGGGGCCGTTGGTGATCCAGCCGGAACGCAGCACTTTGACGACTTCCTCGATATCCGGCTCGATGATCGACGGGCGGGTGAACGGCAGAAACTCTTTTCTCGGCATGATCCAGTACTCCGGGATTAAAAAACACTCATTCTAATGTATTCCCCTTTTCGGTGAAATGCAAACTTGAAAGCCGCCGCCGTCGCATGTATAGTAAAGTTGTCCCTCGCGCGACAGATCGTGAAACCGGAGCGCCGGGGCGGAAATTTCTCCGAATACATAATGCACAAGGATCAGATATGGATCAAGCGGCGATCAGAAAAGAGTTGCTCGGCCGGTGCCGGCAGATTATCGTCAAAGCCGGAACCCGGCTGCTGTCCGACCACAGCCAGATTGCCCGGCTGGTCGAGGGCATCGCCGAAATCCGCGCCCGCGGCTGCCGGGCGCTTTTGGTAACCTCCGGCGCAGTGGGAATGGGAATGCGCGAGCTCGGGCTTGCCAAGCGCCCGCGCGAACTCTCGCAAGTTCAGGCGCTGGCGGCGATCGGGCAGTGCAAACTCATGGCGATTTACGAGGAGGAGTGCCGCAAGCGCGGCTTCAAGTCGGCCCAGCTTCTGCTCAACACTTCCGACCTCAAGTCCCGCGAGCGTTACCTCAATGTGATGAACTGCATCAATGCGCTCTGGGACAACGATGTGCTGCCGATCATCAACGAAAACGACTCGGTCTCGGTCGATGAACTCAAATTCGGCGACAACGACACCCTCGCCGGGATGCTCGGCACCATCACCGGAGCGCAGCTGACCATCATTCTCACCACCGAGCAGGGCCTGCGTGAACGCGTCGAGGGCAAACTCGGCAAGCGGATTCCGGTGGTCGCCAAGCTTGATCAGGCGGTCAAGGACATGGCCGGCGGCACCGACAACGCCGAATTCTCGATCGGCGGAATGGCATCCAAGCTCAAGGCCGCCGAACTCGTGACTTCGGCCGGGGAATACCTCTGGATCGCCGACGGGCGCGAAGAAAAAATCATCAACCGCATCCTCGACGGCGAAGATGTCGGCACACTTTTCGTCCCCGGCCCGCGCCGGGTGCCGGGGCACAAACGCTACTTGCGCTACTTCGCCGCTCCGGCGGGATCGCTGGTGGTTGACGCCGGCGCGGCCAAGGCGTTGCGGAACAAGGGCGGCAGTCTCCTGCCCTCGGGCATCGTCGAAGTCCGCGGCAGCTTCAAGCGCGGCAATTCGGTCGAAATCATCGACGCCGCCGGGACGGCGATCGCCCGCGGCCTGGTCAATTACGCCAGCTCCGAGTGCGACTTGATCAAGGGCCTCCACAGCTCCAAGCTGGAAAAAGCCCTCGGCCACACCGCCGACACCGAAGTGGTTCACCGCGACAATTTGTCGCTGCTCTGAGACGGAAATGAACGTATACATCAAAACTTACGGCTGCCAGATGAACGAGCGCGACTCCGAAGCGCTGGCCGGAATGCTTGCCGCGCGCGGCCACCGTCTCACCGACCGCGAGGAAGAGGCCGACGTGCTGCTCTTCAACACTTGCAGCGTGCGCGACCAGGCCGAGCGCAAGGCGATCGGCAAAGTCGGCTTCATGAAGAAGCTCAAGGCAAAGAACCCCGACCTCATCATCGGCATCCTCGGCTGTATGGCGCAGCGGCGCGGCGACGAGCTCTTCGCCGAACTTCCACACCTCGACCTGGTGCTCGGCACCGGCCAGCTCCATACGCTTCCCGAAGCAATCGAGAGCCTTGCCGCCGAAAAGCGTCAGCTCGCCGCCGTCGCCGAGGGCGAAGCGGTGCTGACTTCGATGGGAACCCACCACCTTGAACCGGGCAGTTGCATCGGGCAGATCGCGATCACCCGCGGCTGCAACCGCTTCTGCAGTTACTGCATCGTTCCTTATGTCCGCGGCCGCGAGATCAGCCGCGAAATCGGCGACGTGATCGCCGAAGCCCGCACTCTTGCGGCGGCGGGGGTCAAGGAAATTCTGCTGCTCGGCCAGAATGTCGCCGCTTACGGGCTCGGGGGGGATATCCGGCCGCCGGCGCCGGGGCATTCGCCGTTTGCCGACTTGCTCGCCGAGCTGGCCGGAATTGACGGAATCGCGCGTATCCGCTTTACTTCGCCTTACGTCACTTATTTCAACGACAAACTCATCGAGACCATCCGCGCCAATCCCAAGATCTGCCGCAACATCCATCTCCCGCTCCAGTCGGGATCGGACGCGATTTTGCAAGCGATGAACCGTCAGTACACCGCTGCGGCCTACCGCGAAATCGCGGGCAAGCTCAAGGCGGCGATGCCGGAACTGACTTTCTCGACCGACGTCATCGTCGGCTACCCCGGCGAGAGCGACGCGGACTTCAAACTGACGCGCGACTTGATGGAAGAGATCGGCTTCGACAACGCCTTTATCTTCAAATACTCCCCGCGTCCCGGCACCAAGGGGAGCGAACTTGCCGACAGCGTGCCGCAGGAGGTCAAGGAAGAGCGCAACCAGCTCCTTCTCGCCGACCTGGCCGTCCGGGCCGGACGCAATATCAAAGCGATGGTCGGACGCACCGAAACGGTGCTGGTCGAGGGCGTCAGCCGCCGCAACGCCGAGCGCTGGACCGGACGCACCGACAACAACCGCACGGTCAACTTCGTTCCGACGCCGGGGCTCAAAACCGGCGATCTGGTTGCGGTCAGGATCACCCGTGCCGGGGCGGTTTCGCTCTTTGGGGAAATTCAATCATGAGGGTCAAATACTGCGGCATCCGCGATGAAACCGAACTTCAGCGGGCGGTCGATGCGGGGGCTGACGCGGTCGGCTTTCAGGTCGGCCAGCTTTATTACGGCAAAAATTTCATTCTCCCCAGCACCGCCGGGAGGCTGGCCGGGATGTTGCCGCCGAT
>JBFWIO010000223.1:0-5808 GCA_050255955.1 Victivallaceae bacterium | reverse complement strand
ATGCAGATCCGCCCCGCCTTTGGCGGCAACATCATCGCGACCATCGTCAACACCTGGGACGATCCCCAGATGGTGACCGTTCGCGAAGGCGTAATGAAGCTCGACACCCCCGATCCGTCGCGCACCGGCAAGCTGGTCCGCGTCCCGGTCGAACTCGACACGGTCGATACCGTGGTCAAGGTGCTCGAACGCGTCCGCGCCGCAAAGGATATCGACCTCAAGGGCGCTCAGGTCATCGTCGCCGGCGGCTACGGCGTCGGCTCCAAGGAAAACTTCAAGCTGATCCGCGATCTGGCCGAAGCGCTCGGCGGCGAAGTCGCCGCTTCCCGCGCCGCGGTTGACGCCGGCTGGATCAACCATGACCACCAGGTCGGCCAGACCGGGGTGACGGTCCGTCCGCGGCTCTACATCGCCTGCGGGATTTCGGGTTCGATCCAGCACGTCGCCGGGATGAAGGAGTCCAAGAAGATCATTGCGATCAACAGCGACCCCGCCGCGCCGATTTTCGCGACCGCCCACTACGCGATCAACGGCGATTTGAACGACGTGATTCCCAAAATGATCAAAGCCTTCAAGGCTAAGGCGTAACGGAGGCTAAGACATCATGGCTAACTTCTACAAGGACAATCCCGACCTCCTCTTTTCGCTCGACAACCTCGACCTCGTCGAGGCGGTTGCCCTGCGTGAAAAGAATTACACCTTTGTCAAAGAGTTCGACGGTGCGCCGGCCGACTACGCCGACGCTCTCGACAACTACCGCCGGGTGCTCGATGTGATCGGCGAACTCTGCGCCGACAAGATCGATCCGCGTTCGCGCATCGTCGACGAGGAAGGCCCGCACTTTGAGAACAACACTGTCACGTATCATCCGCTGACGGTCAAGAACCTCGACGAGCTCAAGCAGTCCGATATCATGGGGATTATGCTTCCCCATCAGTACGGCGGGCTCAACTTCCCGGTTTCGGTCTACACCATGGTCACCGAGATGGTCTCCCGTGCCGATGCTTCGCTGCAGAACCTGATCGGTTTGCAGGACATCGCCGAAACCATCTGCGAATTCGGCAACGAGGAACAGCGCCAGAAGTACCTGCCGCGCTTTGCCACCGGCGAAGTGGACGGTTCGATGGACCTCACCGAGCCCGACTACGGCTCGGACCTCCAGTCGGTGCGTCTGCGCGCCTGGCAGGACGAAAAGACCGGCCAGTGGTACCTCAACGGGATGAAGCGCTTCATCACCAACGGCTGTGCCAAGGTTCACCTGGTGCTGGCCCGTTCCGAAGCCGGTTCCAGCGACGGCCGCGGTCTCTCGATGTTCATCGCCGAGGCCTGTCCGCAGCTGGTGGTGCGCCGGATCGAGCACAAGCTCGGGATCCACGGTGTCGCGACTTGCGAACTCCAGTACAATGACGTTCCCGCCGAGCTCTGCGGAAAGCGCCGTTTCGGTTTGATCCGTTACGTGATGAGCCTGATGAACGGCGCCCGGGTGGCGATCAGCGCCCAGGGGCTCGGCATCGCCGAGGCCGCCTACCGCGAAGCGCGCAAGTACGCTTCCGAGCGCGAGCAGTTCAAGCAGCCGATCGACCGCTTCCCGGCGGTGTACGACATGCTTGCCTCGATGAAGCTCAAGATCACCGCCGCCCGCGCGCTGCTCTATGAAACCACCCGCGCGGTCGATTTGCGCAACGGCTACAACGCGCTGGTCGAGCATGGCGAAAACGTCACCGCCGAGGATCGCGCCAAGCAGAAGTATTACAACAACGTCTCCGCAGTGCTGACTCCGATGTGCAAAGCCCTTGCTACCGAAGTCTCCAATCAGGTCGCCTACGACGCGATCCAGATTCACGGCGGTACCGGCTACATGAAGGACTTCAACGTCGAGCGCTACTATCGTGACGCGCGCATCACCAACATCTACGAAGGCACCACCCAGCTTCAGGTGGTGGCGGCCATCGGAGGGGTGATCCAGCGGCACAATGACCAGCGCATCGCCGAGCTGATGGCGCTGCCCTTCACCGGGAAGCTGCTGCGGCTCAAGGAAACCGTCGCCGGGCTCCATGCCCGTCAGCTCACCGCGGTCAAGTACGTCGCCGAAAAGCGCGATCCCGCCTATCACGATCTGATGGCCCGCAGCATGGTTGACAACGAGACCTACATCTTTGTCGGTATGCTGCTGCTGCGCGACGCCCTCAAGTGCGAAAAGCGCGTTGCGCTTGCCGAGCGCTATATTCTCGACTCGATTCCCGAGTTCGAAAAGCGCTTCATGCGGGTGATGTCCGGCGACACCGCGCTGATCGACAATCACCGCGATATCATCGACTACTGACCGACCGCCGCCGGGCGGGGCCGTTGCCCCGCCGCGGCGGAAAATGAAAGGATTGGACTATGAACAACGCTTACTTGGATCGTGCGCGAAAGGTCATTTCGGACCCGCAGATTCTCTCGATCGTTTCGGCGAAGCGCGCGCGCCAGTTGGCGCTCGGCGCCCGTCCGATGATCAAGTGCGACTCCGAAAATCACCTTGACGTCGCATTGCTCGAAATTGCCGAAGGACTGCTGACTTACGAGTTCGGCGCTCCCGAAGCGGTCGAAACCGAAGCTCCGGCGGCCCCCAACCCGCTCGCCGAATAATCCCGGAGTCACCTATGCGGAACCCCCAAGTCGCCATTCTGATGGGAAGCAAAAACGACCTCCCGGTCGTTCAGGGCGCTTTCCCGATTTTTGACCGTTTCGGGATCGGTTATGAGGTGCATGCCGTTTCGGCGCACCGGACGCCGGTCCAGGCTTGTGAGTTTGCGACCTCGGCCGAAGAGCGCGGATTCAAAGTGATCATCTGCGCTGCCGGCATGGCGGCGCATCTGGGTGGCGTGGTAGCCGCCCACACTACGCTGCCGGTGATCGGTATTCCGATTGCGTCGGAACCGTTCAACGGCCTTGACGCGCTATTTTCGATCGTCCAGATGCCGCCCGGAATTCCGGTCGCGGCAGTCACCGCCGGCAAGGCGGGAGGCAAAAACGCGGCGCTTTACGCTGTCGCGATCCTCGCCCTCGGGTCACCCGAAATTGCCGCCGAATTGAAGAAATTTCGTGTCGAACAGACCGAAGATGTGCTCAGGGCCGACGCCGAACTGCAAGCCGAGCTTGCCCGATAAGAGCTTGCCGGAATTCAAAGAGCCGTCCGCTGTATCAACAGCGGACGGCTTTTTTTTGGTGCCGAATTCCACCCCGCGATGACGCGCTTGCCGGGTGCGTCTTTCTCTGAACGCTGACTTTCCGGCGGCATTTTTTTTGCCATTGCCGTACTTTTCAAAAAACAGTCTTTGCCATGAGCCCTGTTTCCAAACACTTCCATACTCTCGTCCGCCCTCGCAAGGATGTCTTTTTTTTGGTCATTCCGCTCGATTTGCTTTGATATTTTTGCCGGTAACCGGAAAAAAACAAAAATAATGATGCAAAGGTCTTGACTTTTTTTTAAAGTGTTATATAATTTGATTAAGAAATCAAAAGCATTCAAACACTTTTTGAATAAGGGAACCATGATCAAGCATTCTCGACCCGGCTATTTGAAAATGACCGAGCGATTGGAAACATTGATCGCCAGCGGCAGCTATCGCGCCGGGGACAAGCTGCCCGGACTGCGGGCGTTGAGCGAAGAATTCGATTTGACCACCTACGCCGTCCACGAGGGACTCAAGTCTCTCCACCGCAAGGGGGTACTGATCCTGCGCCACGGCTCCGGCGCCTATGTCGCAGGTCAGCGTGACGGTCGTAGCGGCATTGATACCTGGCAGGTGACGGTGTTTGTTTCAACCGAACGCCACGGCGCGGGATATCTGTCGTATTCACTGCTCGGTTTCCAGGAGGAGGCGATGCGAAACAATTGCTCGGTGACCTTTCGCAAACGCGACTATTACGAGTTTTATGCTCCGGAACCGCCGCTTTATCTGGATACCGGATCGAATGACGGCGTCGCTTTTCTCGGTGAATATGACTACCGGCTCCGCGAGCTGCCGCTGACTACGCCGGCGGTGGGAATCGAGATGGACCACACGTTTGGCGGCATCGTTTCCCCGATCTCGCTCGACCCGATGAGTACCGCCCTTCTGGCGGCGGAATATTTCCGCAGGCACGGCAAAAAAAAGGTGGAAGTCCATTATTTCGCCGGTGCGCCGGTGTTCCGCCGCCGGGCCGAGTGTTTCCGGATGGTCTGGAGTGAGTATGGCGAAGTCGGCATGAAACAGTATCCGCTGGCTCCGGACCCGTATATGCCGGTTGACCCGGAGGTCGGATTGCTCTTTTGCGGCGGGAGTTACTGCGAGACTTGCGCCGAACATTACCGGCGGGTGACCGATCGCATGATGCCCAAAGATTTTACCGTTTTGAGCATCGACGGCAAATCGCTGCTGATGCCCGGTTACACCCAGGTTTCGACAATCAGCATCGATTGGCGGGCGGCCGGAGAAACCGCGTTTCTGGAACTCCTGCGCCGGATGCAGAATCCGAGCGCGGAACCGCGCCGGATCTATATTGTCCCCAAACTCAACGAAATATAAGTACGACACCCACAACTCAAGGAGGTATCCCATGCCGACGAAAAAAAGTTTTACCCTGATCGAGCTTCTGGTGGTGATTGCGATTATCGCGATTCTCGCCGGGATGCTGTTGCCCGCCCTCAACCAGGCCCGCGAAAAGGCCTATACCATCAACTGCCGGAACAATGTTAAGCAGCTCAACACCTCGGCCTTGTTTTACAGTGATGCCGCTGACGGTTTTCTGATGCCGTCGATCAGCCGGGCGTTTCCGGACGTGCCGTCCGGTGTCCGCTGGCCCGGGGCTCTCTACGCGATGAAGCTTTTCGCTGCACCCAAATCAATGGTTTGCCCAAAGGATCGGTCCGACATCGCCGACTATATGCGCAGCGGCGCGCCGCTCTACAACACTTCGCCCCACTGGACCTTTACCAGCTACGGCTACAATGAATACAATCTCGGCAGCAGCGTCCGGATCAGCGGCATCGCCACCGACAAGAAAAGCGATCCGGCACGGATTGCGAAGATCAAGCGTCCGTCGAAAACATTGCTGCTCGGCGATTCGCTCAACGCCGCCGCTTCCGAGAATGCCGGGATCAAGGCCCGCGGGCTGAGCGGCTGGTATGATACATTCACCACCACTACCGGCTACGGCCAGCCGGTCTCGTGCCACGAGGGGCAGCTCAACGTCGGCTGGGTTGACGGTCACGCCACCGCCGAACGCGGCATCGCTCCGATGGTGCGCGGGCCCAATCCGATGATCACTTCAACCTACAATAACTACAAGACTTCGCCCTTCTCCAAGACCGCGCCGAATGAAAACTTCTGGGATCGCGACTGATGAAGATCTATTTGATCGCCCTTATGTTCGCGGTTGCCGCGATTCTCCCCGGCTTCGCCGCCGGGGAGATTCCGGGACCGGTTGAATCGCACGGCGTTCCCGCGCCGGTCAGCATCCGGACCGGCGCGGTGGCGACGCGAAATCGCGCCGGAGAACGGATTTTCCTCGCTTTCCTCGGCGACGCCCGCGGCTGCCGGACGCTTTTTGAAGTCAATCTCGACACCGGGAAATACCGTTCGATTGAATTGCCCGACGCATCGCCGAGTGTGGACGACCGGCCGTTTTATCTGCTTCTTTCCAGCCGCAACCGGCTCTACAGTTCTTACGGCAGACGTTACTATGAGTACGACGTCGAGTCCGGCAAGGTGCTTAGTCACGGCCGCTTCAGCGGGCATCTCACGATGGGGATGACCGAGGATGACAAGGGCTTGATCTGGTTTG
>JBFWIO010000222.1:0-5856 GCA_050255955.1 Victivallaceae bacterium | reverse complement strand
TTCTTTTTCATCGTGTCGCTCTTCTTTGCCCAGCTTGACTACATCAACATGTTTGTCACCATCATGTGCGCGGTCTGGCTCGGCGCGGCGGGACCGATCATGGTCGGCGGTCTCTACACACGCTGGGGAACGACTTGCGGAGCATGGTGCGCACTGATCTTCGGCTCCGGCACCGCGATGCTCGGACTGGTATTCCAGCGCAACTGGGCAAATATCATTTATCCGTGGCTCGATCGTTATGGGTACGTTGACAATGTCGGGGCCGCGCTGGAGATAGTCTCATCGCCGTTTCATCCTTTCGTGGTCTGGACGATGAATCCCATCAAATTTCCAATCAACTCGATGGAGCTCTTCTTCCTGGCGATGGTCTTGGGAATTTCGTCCTATGTGGCGGGGTCGCTTCTGACCTGTAAAGAGGCTTACAATTTGGACAGACTGTTCCACCGCGGCATTTACAGTGATGACAGCATCGAGGTAAAGCCGGAGCCTTTATGGACATGGAAGAACCTTTATGCCAAACTGATCGGCATTACCGAAGAATACACGACCGGAGACAAGGTAATCGCCTGGAGCGTCTTTGGCTGGTCGCTGATTTACGGGTTCGGCATTATGTTCTGCGGGGTACTGGTCTGGAACGCTGTCGCACCATGGCCGCAGCAGTACTGGGCGATGTACTTTTTCATCTCGATCGTCGCAGCCGGACTGCTGGTCGGGGTCGTTTCCACGGTCTGGTTCATGGTGGGCGGGATCATTGACATGTACGCGCTTTTCCGCGATCTCGAAGCACGCGTCGCCAATCCGCTTGACAATGGCGTCGTCGAAGGACACATCTCGCTTGCCGACAAAGCGCGCTTCGATAGAGTGGAGAATGAAAACATACCCCAAAGTCAGTCAAAGTGACAGCGTATGTCAAGCCTGAAGGTAATTCGCCTGCAATACCGCCGGCATGTCAATAAATCACTGCCGATCAGGCCGATAATACCAATGCACAATCTAAAGGTCAGTAACGGCCGCCGGGATTGTGGAGCAGAAATCAGGTTTGATGAGCTTGCCGCTCCCCAAAGGTAACGGCAACGAATCAAGCCGGATTGATGACCGCAAGACCAAGGACGTTACAAGCTTTATGATTGCAAATTGGTATAAATATCGCCTCCGAGGGCGCTCCGAAAAAACGTTTGCCGTCGACAAAATTCAACGCCTCCGCAAAGTTTTGAACTCGGAAAACGAAGTCCGGAAAACCGTTTCGGATATGAATCGACCGCAAGATACGGCCGGGTGGCTGTCCGCGAGCACGCTCAATACATCGCTGAAAGATCAATCAAGCTTTTTTTTGACTTGCAGGATGCGGCGCAATCTTGCCATCATGGCCTCGGCTTCGCCGGAGTTGATGATCCGGCAGCAACTTTCATAGCCGCCGGCGTCAATCTCGGCTTTCGGCGCGAGATAAAGCAAGGTGCGATCATGTTCGGTCACCGTCACCACCCGGTCCGGTAAACCGGCGACGAGGTCACGGGCGCAAGCGCTGAATGTCTCGCCGGGCAGCGCCGGCAAGGTCAGGTCGTTGAGCCGCAGAATCCCGACCCGGCCGGTGATGGTTTTGCCCGTGGCCTTGCCGGAACGCCATTTGGCCAGGAGATAATCGCAGTAACAGTCCGCAAAGCTTCGCGCTTCCAATTCCCGCTTGCGCTCCGCCGGATCGTCCGGCAGCGGCGGGTGCGGACGGCAAAAGTCATACCCGAGCAGTTCCGGCCGGACTTTGAGCGTACAATAGATCGTATCGTCACGCATGAACGTCAAAGGCTCCGATTCGCCATGGCGGAGGGCATCGAGTACCAAATCGGCGAACTGTCCGCTCAGCTTCGGCTCAGCACCTTCATCCTTGCTCCGCAGTCCCGGCGAAATTTCAGCGCATGGGCCATTCATAAAACGGCAATTCCCCCTGATTCGCGTTCAAGGATTCGCCGCAGGAAGAACGGGAAATCGCCAGTGTAATGCTCCGGCCGGTTGCAGCAGTTGACATGAGTGCTGTAACGCACCATGACACCCGGCGGACGCCCGTCGCCGGTATCGAATTTGAGGATATCAACCTCGTCATCGCCTCCCGGCGCGAACATCGGCGGGGCGTCGGATTCGCTGCTCCGGACGTAGTCAAGCTTGCCCTCGGCGAGCGCAAGTCCCTGGCCGCGGCAGAAAGGCGCCGATTGTTGCCGTCCTGCGGCGAAGCTCCATAAAAGAGGGTGGGGTTGCCGCCCGCCGCCGGAAACGGGAAACGGCGGATGAAATTCCACTGTCCCGGGGTCCGCACCCGCATAAAAGCCATCCGGGCGGGTTCCGCCGCGGTCATCGCCCGGCGGGCTCCGTCCGCAACCAGCGCCGAGAGCCGGATGACGCTCAACCCTTCATTGTCGCCCAGTCCATGGTTGTGAGTCGTGACGATATGAAGGTGCTTGGCGCCGATCCCGGTCGCATGGTGAAGCGCGTCGCGGAGAGAATCGACGATCAATCCGTTGAAATCCATCGCATCGCAAATCAAATACATAGCATGATGCCGGCCGCTGCGCAGATAAAAGGCGCGCGCTCCCACGCCGCCGTAGACCGGCCGGTCGGCGGCGGGCCGTGCGGATGCGACCGGAAGAGAGCTCCGCCGGAGCGCTCCGCAAGCGGAATCCGGCAGCGGTGTTGAGGAGGTCGTCTGCGGCGTCGAGCATGATTGAGGTTTCCTTTTTTCCATTCATCAAGCAGCGCGGGATCGATTCCGACGCCGAAAATCACCAGCAGAGCCCCGGCCAGCCGGAACAATGAAATCGATTCGCCGAGCAGCGGCCACGACAGCGCCAGCACCGTCACCGGCGAGAGATACTGCATGATATTGAGCAGCGGTAAACTCAGCAGCCGCTGCGCCATATTCCGCGCCCAGGATGCAACCGCGGTCGGCAAGAGCATGAGATAGCCGACCAGCAGCCAGTCATGCGGGGCGGTCGGTTACTTGAGGCCGGCATGATTAAAGGCTCCGATCAGCAGCAGGCCGGGGACCGCTCCGAGCATCGCGTAAGTGGGATAGATGAAGCCATCGACTTTGCGCACCGTCCGCCGTCCCCAGAGCGTGTAGGCCGCCCAGCAGACCGCCGCGCCGAAGATCAGCAGGTCGCCGCGGTTTGCCGCATCGAAACGGATGCCGCCGGGTCGATGATCCGGATCACCACCAGACACCCGGCGGTGGCAAGCGCGATGCCGAAATACTGGATCGGCCGGATTTTTTCTGCGGAGGAAAGTCCGGCCAGCATCACCATTACCGGGATCGACGCCATGATCGTGGAGGAATTGACCGCCGAGGTGGTCTCCTGTCCCCAGAATACCAAACAGCTCATGGCGGCCATGTCGACGGTCCCCTGAAGCAGAATGTACAATAGCGTCCTGATGATTTTTTTCAAGTGGCCGGGTGTTATTTTCCGGTGCCGGGCTCAGGTTCGGGGTACAAAAAAAGCGCCGGATGTTTGCATCGGCGCGAATCAGCAAAAATGGTGGCGGGACCCGGAATCGAACCGGGGACACAAGGATTTTCAGTCCTTTGCTCTACCGACTGAGCTATCCCACCACACTTCGGTCGTCAATTGACAACGAGACAATAATAAACACCATTTTCGAAGTTTTGCAAGGGGGTATTCATAAAAAATCAGCTTTTTTTGCTCAAAAGTGTCTGAAAGCCGAAAAAAATCAATAATTTTCGAGAAAAAATTTGACTTTGATTAGAAGATGTGGCATTTTATTAAAAGCGCAACGTGGATTGACGACGTGCGCCCGATAAGCTGTATTCATCGCAAAACAGAAATAACAAGAGGTACAAAATGTCTGCTGTTGCTGAAAAAGTCAAGAAGATCGTGATCGAACAGCTCGGTGTCCAGGAAGACCAGGTCACCGAAGATGCGAAATTTATTGAAGACCTCGGTGCCGATTCGCTCGACCAGGTTGAACTGGTGATGGCGCTCGAAGAAGAGTTCGGCTCGGACATTCCGGATGAAGATGCCGAAAAGCTGACCACCGTCGGCGAAGCCATTCGTTACATCGAAAGCAAGAGCCAGGAATAATCCCCTTGCGTCTGTGCGGTGCAATCAAAATGAAAGCACTTCCAATGGGTCACTCCTTCATGCTGTGACCCATTTTTTTTTAGCGGCACTCGCGATTTTTCGATGGATTTTCCGCTTACGGGCGAGGCTCTCCCGAGGAATCGGCCGGTGTTGAGGAAGGGTCGGCGGCGACGCCGGCCGGTCCGCCGGATGGCGGAGTTTCAAGCAGATGCAAAAACCCTGACGGCCTGGTTGCGGCCGCATTGACCGAAGTTTTTTTTTGGGGAAACATAGGAGAATCTGGGCATGAAAACGAGACGTGTCGTCATCACCGGTACCGGTGTCATCTCGTGCGTGGGCAACAATTCCGCGGACTTTTGGGCCTCGCTGATCAACGGGCGTTGCGGCATCGGACCGATCACTCGTTTTGATACGACTGATTTCCGGACCAAAATCGCCGGCGAAGTGAAAGACTTCGACATCGAGAAGTACATGAACGCCAAGGAAGCCAAGCGCCTGGACCTCTTCTGTCAGTACGCCGTCGCGGCTTCGGTCGAAGCCATTCAGTCGGCCGGACTTCCCGCCAACTTCATCGACAGTCCGATCAATCCCGAACGCGTCGGCGTGCTGGTTTCGAGCGGAATCGGCGGTCTTGACACGATGTCCGAGCAGGACCGGGTGCTGGTCGCCCGCGGACCGGGCCGGATTTCACCATTTCTGATTCCGATGATGATCGGTGACATTGCCTCGGGGAATATCTCGATGCTACTGGGGGCCCGGGGGCCGAATCTCGGAATCGTCACGGCCTGTGCATCGGGCTGTCACTCGATCGGGGAAGCGTTCTGGATGATCAAGCGCGACGACGCCGACATCATGGTCTCCGGCGGAACCGAAGCGACAATCATCGAGCTTGGCGTAGGCGGTTTCTGCGCCCTCAAGGCGCTCAGCACCCGCAACGACGACCCGCAGCATGCGAGCCGTCCTTTTGACCTCAACCGCGACGGCTTCGTGATGAGCGAAGGCGCGGGGGTGCTGGTGCTCGAAGAACTTGAACACGCCAAGCGCCGCGGCGCGAACATCATCGCCGAAGTGGTAGGCTACGGCGCCACCGGCGACGCCTATCACATCACCAGTCCCCACCCGGAAGGGCTGGGCGCGGCCAATGCGATCAAAACTGCGCTGCGTCATGCCGGACTCAATCCCGAGGACGTCGATTACGTCAACGCCCACGGCACCAGCACCGAGCTCAACGACAAGTACGAAACGCTGGCCCTCAAGCGGGCGTTCGGGGATCATGCCTACAAGCTTTCGGTCAGCAGCATCAAGGGCTCGACCGGCCACATGCTCGGCGCCGCCGGCGCGGTCGAATCGATCGCCTGCGCGCTGGCGCTTCGTGACGGCATCGTGCCGCCGACCATCAACTATGAGACACCGGATCCGGAGTGCGATCTTGACGTCACGCCCAACACCGCCCGCGAGCGCAAGCTCAAGGTGGCGGTCAACGTCAACCTCGGCTTCGGCGGTCACAACGCGGCGGCGATCTACCGCCGGTTCGAAGACTGAGTCCGTTCCGGTTTTTTTCCAAAAAGAGCACGCAAGTGCTCTTTTTTTATTTGCAAAAACCGGAAAAAGCGCTATTGTAATGAATAGATATGCCGCCGGAGTGGCGAAATGGCAGACGCGCTAGACTCAAAATCTGGTGTCCATTGGACATGTGGGTTCGATCCCCACCTCCGGTACCACTTTTACACCCCAGACAATCTTCAGAGTAGCACCGAGTACCATTGACGGG
>JBFWIO010000221.1:0-5903 GCA_050255955.1 Victivallaceae bacterium | reverse complement strand
GAATTTGAGCTGGTTGTCGTCGGCCATCAGCGATGCTTCCTCATAGAGCTTGGCGGCATCGCGGTAGTCGCCGTCTTTGCTCCGGGCCAGCGCCTCGGTGACCAGCGCATTGGCTTCGGCGTCGCCGGAAGCCAGCAACCCCGGCCCGTGACCGATCAGAACCCCCAGCAGCAGAATCATCCCCAAAAAACGCATTTCAACTCCCGTTGCGGTTACATCAATTTGAATCCGGGCAAATCCTGAACATCGATCAGTCCGACCACCCTGCGGCCGGCATCGACCACGATCACACTGTTGATGTGGCGCTCCTCGACCAGTTTGACCACTTCGACCGCCAGCGCGTCTTCGCGAATCGCCGCCGGATTGGGGGTCATCACCTCGCTCATCGGCAAATCGAGCACCGAGATGCCCTTTTCGATCCGCCGCCGGAAATCGCCATCGGTGAAAATGCCGAGCAGGACGTCGTTCCCGTCGGCGACGATCGCCGCTCCGGCGCGCGCCTCGGTCATGCGGAAAAGCGCCTCGCGGAGCTTCTGGTCGGGCCGAACCAGCGGACAGCGGTCGCCCGAACGCATGATATCGGCCGCCCGCAGCGTCACCCGCCGCCCGATCGAACCGCCCGGATGAAGCCGCCCGAAATCGTCGCGGGTAAAGCCGCGCTGTTCCAGAAGCACCATCGCCAGTGCATCGCCGATCGCCAGCAACACCGTGGTCGAAGTGGTCGGCGCGAGGTTAAAAGGACACGCCTCCTGAGGCACCGGCATTTCGATTACCAGATCGCTGAGTTTGCCCAGGCTCGAAGCCGCACTGCAGGTTATCGCAATCACTCCGACCCCCAGCCGCCGGGCCGGCAGCAGCATCCCCAGCAATTCATCGGTTTCGCCGCTGTAGCTCAAGGCAATCATCAAATCTTCTTTGCGCATGATCCCGAGGTCGCCATGCAGCGCCTCCACCGGATGCATGAAAACCGATGGCGAACCGACGCTCGAAAAGGTCGCCGCCATCTTGCAGCCGACATGGCCGCTTTTGCCGATGCCGGTAAAAATCAGTTTGCCGCCTCGGCTGATGCAATCGCCGCACAGCCGTGCCGCTTCCTCAAAACTCGCGTCGAGGCGGTCGCGCACCGATCGCATTCCGGCGATTTCGATGTCAAAAACTTCGCGCGCCCTGTCCAGTATCTTGCTCATGATTTGCTCCCGGTCAGAGGCGGCAGGATCGGATGTCGGTGACGATGATGCCGCGCGCCCCGGCCTCGTAAAGTTCGTCCATGATCCGGTTGCTGTCCTGACGGCGGATCATCGCCTTGACCGCGACCCAGTCGGGATTGCTCAGCGGCGAAATCGTCGGAGACTCAATTCCGGGGGTGATTGCGCAGACTTGCGGCAGCTGAATGCGCGGAATATCGTACTCGACCATCGCATACGCGGCGGCGACCATGATGCCGCGGATGCGGCCCATGAGTTTGCGCACTTCCGGACATTCGGCCACTTCGGGGGAGCGTCCGATCAGCACCGCCTCGGACAGCAGGATCGGATCACCGACCACCATCAGTCCGGCTTCGGTCAGGGTGCGGCCGGACTCGACCACGTCGGCGATCGCATCGGCGACACCGAGCCGGATTGAGATTTCCACCGCGCCGTCAAGCCGTACGATTTCCGCTTCAAGGCCGCGTTTGGCAAGGTCTTTGCGCAAGAGTTCGGGATAGCTCGTGGCGATCCGTTTGCCGTCGAGATCCTTGATTGCCATTCCGGACTCGATCGGCACCGCGTAACAGAATTTGGAGCGGCCGAATTCAAGCGGCATGATCTCGCAGACCGGAGCGCAACTGTCGATGGTCAGGTCGCGGCCGGTGATCCCGACTTCGAGCACGCCGTTACCGATGTAGACGGCGATGTCGCGGGGACGCAAAAAGATAAAATCGATGCCGTTTTCGCGGTCGGTCAGAATCAGTTCGCGCCCGGTCCGGGTGCAGCGGTAACCCGCTTCACGGAGAAGTTCAATCGCGCTCTCGGAGAGCGCGCCTTTGTTCGGAACAGCCAGTTGCAGCATGGTCAATTTCTTTCTTTACAGATATTTGTAGACGTCTTCCAGTTCGAGCTCATTGGCGATCATCATCACCTGGAGATGGTAGAGCAACTGGGAAATTTCTTCGGCGGTCTTTTCGCGCCCCTCGTATTCGGCGGCCATCCAGACTTCACCGGCCTCTTCGATCACCTTTTTGCCGATGAAATGCTTGCCTTTGGCCAACTCGCGCACCGTTCCGGAAGCGGGGTCGCCGGCGGCGGCTTTGGCTTTGAGCTCGGCAAACAGGGTTTCAAAATTTTTCATGCGCGCTATCTTCCTGAAAATAAAAAATAAAAGTCCTGATTGCATAATATAATCCAATCAGGACAAAAAGACAAGGTTGCATTACAATTTTTCGCCAAATGGCAACCCCGCGACGGTTGTCACGACGCCGGGAAGATGCGATCGAGCAACGCGTTCGCCGCGTCCGGCCGGGCGAATTGCTTCGCGCGCTTCGCGCGCTCCGCCCAGCCCTCGATGTCGTCGCCAAAGGCGGTCAGCCACTGCGCCACCCGGTTCGCGCCGCAATCGGCATTGTCAATCGCCTGGGCGGCTCCGCATTTGACGAGATAGCGGGCGTTGTCCCACTGGTGGTTTTCGGCGGCGTACGGATACGGTACCAGCAATGCCGACTTGCCAAAGAGCAAAAGCTCCGCCGCAGTGCTGCCGCCGGAGCGTGAAATCACCAGGTCGGCGGCGGAATAGAGAATCTCCATCGCGTCGCTCCCGGGGAGAACCAGCACCGGAAAAGGTGCTTTTTCGTAATTGCTTTTGGCGTGCTCATAATTCTTGGGACCGGTCAGGTGAATGACCTGAAAATCATTTGAGCCGAGCGAAAAAATCGCCTGCGGCACCTGTTCGTTAAGCGTCGCCGCCCCCTGGCTGCCGCCAAAAATCAAAATGGTCCGAAGATCATTCAGCAACAGCGTCCCGTGCCGCCGGTTGAGTTCGGCGAGCGCCGCTTCGCGGGTCCAGCTTGCCGCCTCCAGCAATTCGCGCCGGAGGGGCATGCCGGTGCACTCGACCGGACAATGCACGCGGTCGGCGTTGACCGCCGGAAATGCGGTGCCGAGAAACACCGCGATCCGGCTGAGATAGCGGTTGGCCCGCCCGATCCGGGCATTGCCGTCATGAAGATAGATCGGCACTTTAGCCCGCCACGCCGCCAGCAGCACCGGCAGCGAAGCAAAGGAGCCCATCCCGAGCGCCGCATCCGGCCGGAAAGCGGCGATTTCGCGATAAGACCGGAACATCCCCCGGATCAATCCGGATAAAAAGCGGAATATTTTCAACGGATTGCGCCCCGGACTCGGCATCGGCGGCAGCACCACCGCGCGCACTCCGAACGCTTCGGCGATTTCCCGCTGCCGGACCGAATTCATTCCGGAAAGCAGCAGCAGCGCCTCGCCGCCGAGCCTGTTGAGTTCGCGGGCGGTAGCCAGACCGGGGAAAAAATGTCCCCCGGTCCCGCCGCAACTGATCACCAGTTTGCCATAGGTCATGGTCGGTGCCGTACTCCTATCCGCACTTGCTGTAGCCGCAGGAGAGGCATTTGAGGCAGTTCTCCTGGTTGATCAGCTCGCGCTGACTGCACTGCGGGCAGATCATCTTGCCGCTGTTGATCGAAGCGGGAGCCTGGGAGGCGGCGTCGATCGCGACGCTCGCGCCCTCGGCATGGTCACCGTTCTCATCGCGGATCACGCCGCAGAGCCGCAGGTGGTGCTCAAGCACATAACCGATCTCCGCCGCCAGCGACGGCACGTATTTGCCGTGGTTGAAGTAGCCGCCGTTGGGATCGTAGATGCTCTTGAGTTCCTCGACCAGGAACTTCGGCTTGGGGTCGTGGCGGAACACCGCCGAGATCAGGCGCGACATTGCCACGATCCAGCTGAAGTGATGGAGATTCTTGGTATTGATGAAGATCTCATAAGGACGGCGGCTGCCGTTCTCGTCGACCAGGTCGTTGATGGTGATGTAAAAGGCGTCGGGCGACTGCGGGGTTTTGATCTTGTAGGTGGTCCCGGTCAATTCATCCGGCCGTTTCGGCGGGTGGTTGGAGGGTTCCGGCTTGGCGGCGTCCTCTTTTTTGTCGTCCTTGCGGATCAGCACCCCGGCGATATGCTCGGAGGGGCGGAAAGTGGTACAACCTTTGAGCCCCGCTTCATACGCTTTCATATAGATGTCGGCGAACTCTTCAAACGGGTAATCGGCCGGAATGTTGATGGTCTTGGAGATCGAACTGTCAACATATTCCTGAAGCACCGCCTGGATTCGCAAATGCTCGATCGGCGAAATCGCGTCGGCCGAGATGAAGGCCGGCGGAAGCTCGGACACATCGACCGACGAGACGCCCTTGTACTCGCAGTATTTGCGGTAGGCGTAATCGGCGATCTCCACTTCGGTGTAATCATTCTCATGGGTATTGCGGATGCGACGAGAATACTTGAACGCAAAAACCGGCTCAAGACCGCTGGAAATATTGCCCGCAAACAGACTGATCGTCCCGGTCGGCGCGATCGAGGTCAAGTGCGAATTGCGGATGCCGTGGGTCTTGATCGCCTTCTGCAACTCTTTCGGCAAAGTCGCCACGAAGCGTCCGGCACAGTATTTCTCGGCGTCGAAGAGCGGAAACGCGCCACGTTCTTTGGCCAACTCCACGCTCGAAGCGTAAGCCGCACAACGGATGGTATTCATGATCTCCCCGGCCAGCGCCACCGATTCAGGTGAGCCGTACTTGACTCCGAGCGCGATAAAGGCGTCGGCGAGGCCGGTGAGGCCGATCCCCATCCGGCGCTTGCGGGCGGCTTCGGCGGCCTGCTGTTCGAGCGGATAGCGGCTGATATCGATCACGTTGTCGAGCAACCGGACCGCGATCGCCACCACTTCCTTGAGCCGTTCAAAATCGAAACGGGCCTGGGCGGTGAACTCGCCGCGGATGAAGCGGGTCAGATTGACCGAGCCGAGGAGACACGCGCCGTAGGGCGGCAGCGGCTGTTCGCCGCAGGGATTGGTGGCGCAGATCTCTTCGCAGTAATACAGGTTGTTGTACTGATTGATCCGGTCGATCAGGATAAAGCCGGGCTCGGCGTATTCGTAGGTCGAATGCATGATCCGGTCCCAGAGATCGCGGGCGCGGATGGTCTTGTAAACCTTGCCCTTGAATTTAAGATCCCAGTCGGCGTCGGCCTTGACCGCTTTGATGAAATCCTCGGTCACCGCGACCGAAAGGTTGAACATCTGGAGCCGGGCGTTTTCGCGCTTGGCGTTGATGAATTCCTCGATATCGGGATGGTCGCAGCGCAGGATCCCCATCTGGGCGCCGCGCCGCTGGCCGGCGCTCATGATGGTGCGACAGGTCGAGTCGAGCACCTGCATGAAGCTGATCGGGCCGGAGGCGGAAGCGTCGCATCCCTTGATATGCGACCCCTGAGGACGGATGGTCGAAAAGTCGAAACCGACCCCTCCGCCCTGTTTCTGGGTCATCGCCGACTCTTTGACCGTGTCGAAAATGCCTTCGATCGAGTCCTCGATCTTGTTCATCACATAACAGTTGAACATCGTCACTTCGTCGCGGTCGGTGCCGGCGTTGGCGATAATCCGGCCGCCGGGAAGATATTCGAGGGTGGTCAGGATCGATTCGAATTTGGCGGTGTAAATTTCTTTTTTCGGATCTTTTTCAGCACAGGCGCGCGCGACGCGGCGCATGGTTTCATCAATTGATTGGTCGGCGGGGCGGCTGCCGGAGCCGGAATAGCGATATTTTCGCTGCCAGATGTCGTTAACCAAATCATAGATGGGAACTTCGGCAGACATGGCATGTTTCCTTTCTTTGTTTTATA
>JBFWIO010000220.1:0-5916 GCA_050255955.1 Victivallaceae bacterium | reverse complement strand
TGAAAGGAATCTGCACGAAATCGACACCCACGCCGGGCGGAATCAAATTGCAGATATATTTACCCAGCCCCTCCGAACAGGGCACCAGAATCCGGCGGTGCCCCTGCGCCGTCAGCCGGTCAAAAAGCAATCGCACTTTTTCCTGCTGCGGCAGAAAGACCCGGATAAAACGCCTTTTGTCGAGTTCGCCGATCCGGTCGGCCATGCCGAGGGCAACACAGGGTTTGAGCTGGCGCTCAAGGAATTGGCGCAGCCCCTCGGAGAGAAAGGTCAGAATATAACCGTCCGCCTCGATTCCGGCGTACAACTGCTCGGCGTTTTCGACGCCGGCAATCACAAGTTTTTCCTCAATCTCGCGGACAATCACATTGACCCCCGCCCGGCTGCCGGATGAAATCACGCCACCGAGAAAGTCGAGGAAAGCCTGATCCTCGATCAACCGGCTGCCGCAGAACACCACCACGTTGAAACTCTTCCGAACCGGAGACGCGGCCGGCGCGGCCGGGGCGCCGGACGAAGCTTCAACGATCAAGGTGTGCCCGCGCCGGGCATCGGAGACCAGACGTCCGCGCTGCTGGAGTTCGGCCAGGGCCGCCCGGATGGTGGCGCGGCTGGCGACATAGCGTTCGCCGAGCGAACGTTCCCCGGGCAGCTTGCCGACGCTTGCGTAGTCGGCGTAGATTTGTTCGGCAAGTCGTTTGAACAGCTGCGTTTTCATGATTCCTGACATCTTTCTGGTTTTTTTCTACCAATAGTATACCAAAAAGCGGAAACAATGTCAAGGGCAATTGTCGAAAAAAAGCTTTTTTTCTTTGAACGCCAAGGATTGCGGGAGTGTTTACGGGGCAAAAACGTAGCGGAAGCGGCCGCCCGGGGCGACGTCGCCGCGGCGGTAAAAATCGAGGATGTCACCGTCGGGACAGTTGTCGTCGGCCCACTTGAAATCAAAGCGGGGAATCGCCCCGCTCCGGCCGAATCCGAGCGCCGCGCGCGGGATTTTGATCACCAGCGTCTTGCCGTCGAGCGCGTAATCGACCGGCACCGGCGCCTCGCAGCGCCAATGGCCGCTGAAGCGTTCGAGGAAAGCCTTGCCGGCGGTCGGCGGAATCCGGTTGACGATATATTCAAACCCTTCCCAATGCGGCCCCTGGTCAGCGGGATCGGTGTCAAGCAGAAGCCGCATCCAGTTGTCGCCGGGAGTCCCGATCGTTTGGGCGCAATCGACCCGGAAATAGACGAAAAGGTCATCATAGGCGACCTGGGAACTGACAATATCGTGACGCTGGGCCGGAATCCGGTAGTGAGTATTTTTCCACCCCGCACTGTCGCGTGCGGGGCCGTCGTTGCGGTAGTCGGTGAAAATTGGTTCCACCCGGCTCCAGCCTTTCAGCGGGTCGGCGATATCGATGGTGCGGTTGGCGCGTTGCACGACCGGCGCGCCGGGACTGCCTTTGAAGCGGCGCACATTGGCCGCGAGCTGGTAATAATAATGATCCTGAAGCTTGCCTGCGGAAGGCTCGATGTCGCGGCTGAATTCGTCGTTGTACTGGTCGGGAAAAGCGTTTTCACTCTTCATCCAGTTGACATGGCGCCCGGCGATCCACTCGTTCCAGCCGGTGACGAAGATCACCTCGGGATCCGCCCTGAGCGCCCGATCCCACTGCTGCTGAAAGTTGAGGCCGAAAAACACCGCGTCCGGCGAATCCGCCCGGATCGTCCGGGTTCCGCCGTGAACCGGCACGGTCACCATATACTCCCCCCTCGCATAGCCGCGGCCGAATACGCCGCCGCGAAAGTCGTTCATCGCCACCAGACCATGCTTGCTCGCGTTCTGGGCCACGCTGACCGCCATTTCCTCGGTCTTGCCGCGGGTGAAGCCGTAACGGGATTGCGGATAAGTGGAGCACCAGCCCCAGCTGGTCGCCTCCGGCGGAGAGTCCGCGGTAAAATACGAAGCTTGATTGCGGCGGAAAGTAAAGAAGTCGAGAATTTCCGAATCCCCCGGATCCTTTGGGTTCAACGCGGCCGGATAGGCGAGGATCAGCGGCTTGTCGCGCCAGCGGAACCACAATTCACGGCCGATGCCGGGACGATAAATGTCGCGATAGAGCTGCCGCAGCTGGACTGCGGTATTGCCGTTGGGAGCAAAGTTGAGCATAAAGGCGATTTGCGGCGTCGGCACCCCGTCTTGCCGGGCCTCTTCAAAGCCCCGGATCAGCGCCTCCACCGCGGCCATCCAGGTAAAGGTGCCGTTGGTGCAATCAAGCACAATCACATCGACTCCGGCGTCGGCCAGCAGTTCGGCGTGCTTGCGGACGATATAAGGATCGAGATTGGTATAGTAGCCGAAGAGCGGTTCATTCCAGAAATACGGCGTCCCCGACGGCGTCTTTTCCCAGGCCCGGTGCTTGAAGTCGTTGCGGGCTTCGGGAAATTCGGTGATGATCCGGTTGACGTTGCGCGGAATCTGATCGGCGTGGGCGTAATGCCAGACCCAGTAAAACATCGCCACCGTCCGCTTCGAACGCGAAACTCCGCCGGGAGTGCCGCTGCTGAGCGGTCGCCCCAGCCCGTCAACCGCGCTCCAGTTGAGCGGGCCCGCCACCTCGGCAGCGGCCGCCGCCGCTGTCGCCAGCCATCCCGCCGCCAAAATTTTCGCCGCCAATCCGATCATGAGTTCCTCCGGCATTACTATAGCCGCCGCCGCGGCGGTTGTCAACCCGGCCCTCCATCGCCGGACCGGCATCCGATGTCCGGCGAAAGTCGAGAAAATCGACTTGGCGGATTTGCATATCCGCGCCATGGTCGATATATTACCGTAAACATTCAATATCCGGGAGGGAGCAATGAACACTTCTTTTATCCATAAATATATCGGATCATGGCGGTTACGAATCCTCATCCTGAGCTTGTCCCTTTTTCTTGCCGGATGCGATGACGCCGATCAGGAAGCGTTGTTGAAATCGGCCTGGGGTGTGGGAAATCTGGAGTTCATCAAACAGTCCAACGCCGCATCCTTTTCGCAATTGGAGAATTATGAATTGTGGGTCGGCCGGGTCGAGCGGCATAATCAAGACAATATTATGCTCGTCAACGCAATCAGCTTTGAAACCCGCCGGCAAGAGCGGGTCCGCCGTGCCAGCCGCTTCCGGAACATCGACTGGCCGGCTGATGCCTATCCGCGTTTGATTCCGGGTGAATATATCGCCTTTGTCGCGATAAGGGACCTCAAGGGGAGGCTGATCGTGCTGACCGACCGGGTTGCCAAACTTTCCAAGCCCAACGGCAAACTTCTGGTTACGCCGTTCATCATCAAGCGCCATCACCAGATTTACCGCAAACCCGAATCGCCGCTGGAAATCTCGGCAGGCACCGGCAAGGCGACATACGCACCCGGCGAACCGGTGAATCTGACCATCGAATTCGCCAATTACGGACAGGAAAAAATCATTCCGATGGACAAAAATCCGGCGGAATTGACCCTTGAAATGACCGGTGGCCCAGACGGCGCCGTGATCCCGCCGAAGAGTCCCGGAAGCATCAAAATTCCGATCCCCGAGATTCTGGGAGGGAATGAGACCAGGAGCATCAAGCTCAATCTCGCCGACCTCTTCAACCTTTCGGACGACAGCGATTATACCGTCCTGGTCACCGGCCCCGAGAGCAAGTTCCGGCTCGGAGCGATTGAGTTTGAAGTTGAGAACCCCGCCGACAAACTGCCCCCGGTCATCCGCTGACCCCGAACCGTCGCCGCAGTCAGACGATGGCGGGATTTCCGGCCTTGATTTCGCCGGACTGCGGGAGATATTACCGAAAAACTACACTCGACAGGTTGCGGCGATGAATGCTCCCCGAAATTATCCGGTGCGCTTGAACCGGGTCAATGTGTCCAAACTGACGGCAACTTACTTTTTCCCCAAACACTATCAGAAATGCCATCAGCTTTATCTGGTGCTGGAGGGAAGAGTTTTTTATGAAGCCGACGGCGTCGAGCTGGTGCTGGAGGGCGGCGACGGGCTGTGGCTCGCCCCCGGGTGTCTCCGGGCGCCGCGCTCGGGGTGCGATCAGGGTAGTTACCTGGTGGCCGAATTCAGCACCCACCACGCCAATTTTTGTCCGCGCGGGGTGCGGCGCATCCGGCTTGACGCCGAGGGACGGACGCACGCCGAAGCGCTGCGCGACGGTTGTCTCGCCAGGGCCGACGACGCGGTCCTGATGCTCCTTTTCGCCCGCTTCTGTCTTGCGGTGAGTCCCGAACTGGTCCTCCCCGAATCGGCGGTTTCCGAAACCCGCCTCACCCGCGACGAACAGACCGTGCGGAGCATCGAGAAATTAATGCAGGTCAATCTCGGCAACCCCCTTTCGCTGGAAACGCTCTGCCGTTTGGTCCACTCGTCGCGTTCAAGCGTGGTCCGAAGCTTCCGCCGCCGTCTCGGCCTCGCACCGATGGAGCACTACCGCGCGCTCCGGCTGGAACGGGCGCGCGAACTCCTCAACAGCGGCCTCTCCATCGCCGAAACTGCCGCCGCCACCGGTTTTTCCTCGACCCAGCACCTGGCCACCGCCTGCCGCCTCAAGTTCAAGGCGACACCATCTGAATTGGTTCGGAATTGTACAAAAAAGAGCTGATTTTGAACGCCAAAAACTGATTTTAGCATTATTTTATGATTGTTTACGGAACAAAGGAGAAAACCCCCGATGAGCCAAAATCCCGTTATCAAAGTCGGTATCGTCGGCTTCGGCCGCAGCGGCTGCTGTATTCATGCCGACGCCATTGCCAAAATGCGTGACCGCTTTGAGGTCGTCGCCATCTGCGATCCGCTGCCGGACCGGCGCAACCACCCCGAATTCCCGGCCGCCCGGCCCTACGGGGATATCGATGCGTTGCTGACCGATCCCGAAGTGGAGCTTGTGGTGGTGGCCCCGCCCAATTATCTTCACGCCCAGTACGCGATCCGGTCGCTCGAAGCGGGCAAACATGTGCTCTGCGAAAAGCCCTTTGGCTTCACCACGCTCGACGTCGATGCGATGATCGCGGCGGCGGAGCGGGCGAACAAAATCCTGCAACCCTTTCAGCAGCGCCGTTACGAGGAGGATTTCCAGAAAGTGCTGGAGGTCTGCCGGAGCGGCGTGCTCGGCAGGATCACTTTCATCCGCCATTCGCTCTGCGGTTTCGGGCGGCGCTGGGACTGGCAGACCACGCGCCAGTTCGGCGGCGGCCAGCTTTATAACAATCTGCCGCACCACCTCGACCACGCGATCGCCCTCTTTGGCGACGCCGAGCCGGAGGTCTGGTGCCGGTTTGACAACGCGCTCTCAAGCGGCGATGCCGAAGATCAGGTTCGTATGCTGCTTTCCGGCCCCGACGCGCCGCTGATCGAAATCGAGTTCCTTGCCACCGCCGCGCTGCCGGTTGACCGCTGGTTCGTCTGCGGCACCGCCGGAACGCTCAAGGGATCGCTGACCGAAATCGAATGGAAGTACGTCGACTGGACCAAAATGCCGCCGCGCCCGCTCGACATTCGCCCCACCGAGGGGCGGACCTACAACCGCGAAGACCTTGAATGGCAAACCGGTTCGTGGAAAGCGGCGGTCGTCGCCGACGCCGGAGCCGGCGCGGTCCCCGCCTCCAAACCGGTGGAGAAACTTTACAACGGGCTCTATCGCAGCATCCGCGAAGGCAAGCCGCAGGAGATCACCCCGCGCGAAATCCGCCGCCGGGTCGCGGTAATGCAGAAGTGTTACGAAATCAACGGCGTCCCCTTCCCTGCCGGGACTTTGGTCAAGGAGCAGTGAAAATGTACGACTTGTCCCGTGAAATCGGCGTCAAAAGTTATTCCTTCCGCAACATCACCGACAATGCCGAAGTGGCAAAAGTCGCCAGGCGCTGCGGCGTCGCAACAGTGGACTTGTCCG
>JBFWIO010000219.1:0-5933 GCA_050255955.1 Victivallaceae bacterium | reverse complement strand
AGCCCAGAGATTATTTTGACCGGTCGGATTGCGGTTACCTTTTCACCTCAAGCGATTTTTACCGCCATGCGGTGTCTTTGCACCAGTCCCGGCACGGAGAGAATCCGAATTTGCGCCACGTCATTCTGACCTATGACGGCAAGCCGTTTCTGGTGCCGGGATATGAACCGGGGCACACGGTGATGCCGGATTGGGTCGAGCTCGGGCGCTGTGCGTTTAATGAACTGTTGCGCAGATTGCAGAATCCGGGTTGTCCGTCGCGCCGGATTTACCTTGATTGCACGCTCAAAGAATATGATTTTTCCGCAAAAAAGTATTGTTAGTAAACTCCCCAAACAAGGAACGTAATGATGAAAAAAAGTCGGTTCTTCACCCTGATCGAGCTCTTGGTGGTCATCGCGATCATCGCGATCCTCGCCTCGATGCTGCTGCCCGCCCTCAACAATGCCCGGCGCACCGCGAACCGGATCTCCTGCGTCAGCGACCTCAAACAGGTGGCGCTGGCCGAGGACTTCTACCGCAATGATTACGACCTCTATATGGTTCCGAGTGCCACGATGATTGGCGGGGCCTGCAAAACCTGGGGCTACGCGCTCCATGACTACGCACCGGCCATCTTCACCCGCAAACGCCCCGGCGGAGCCCCCTATATTACCGCGCCCAGTTGCAAAGAAAGTTTAAAGGAAAGCGGCTCCGAGCAGAACGTCCTCGGCGGCAGCGGCGCCACCAAGGTGTTCAACCTGGAGAGCGCCGGAGACTGGGTCAGCGGCATCACCCGTCCCCGCAGCACCGGATACTACAACAGTTCCTCCAGTTCCTATGACACCTATGCCGCCGGCAGCAACGAATTCAAGTTCAAAAAGAAAATCAAATACCCGTCCCAGAAAATCTCCGCCTTTGACGGTTTCTACATGGCCAACTGGGACCGTAACCACCTGCTCGCCAGCGCGACCACCAACCGCAACGCCTCTTATACCCGGCATGGCAACAACGCCCTCAACACCTCGTTTCAGGACGGCCACGTCGAGTCGGTGAGATACGTCGACCCCAACGCCCTGGTGCCCGGCACCAGTGTCACCTACTGGGTCCGCAATCACGATATGAACGAACAATAACCAACGGAGGAGGTGTTATATGAAAAAGTATTTCACGCTGATCGAGCTCCTGGTCGTCATCGCCATCATCGCCATCCTCGCCTCGATGCTGCTTCCCGCCCTCAACAAGGCGCGGGAAAAAGCGCACATGGCCAACTGCACCAACGTCATGAAACAGATGGCCACCACCGAAGCCCTCTACGCCCAGGATTACGATGATTATCAGGTTCCCGGACAGAGCACCGGATCGGCCCTCGGCAGCGCTACCGACACCCGCTGGCAAAGGCTTCTCAGTCCGATCACGCCGCAGCTCTATACCCGCAAAAATCGCTGGTCACCTTTTGCCGCGGTCGGCGCGATTCCTTTCTGCCCCAGATCCTACACCGAGGAGGGCATGACCATCGGCGTCGGCTCGATCACCACGGTCGCCTTCTGGACCGCCGGCGGTTCGGTCAGTAGCGACATTGGCGGCTACGCCAAATGGCAGTGGACCGGCGGTTACTGGAACAGCAGCAACTACAAAACACCGGTGTTCCCCCCTATCAAGCTCACCGGCATCCGCAAGCCGTCGACCAAAGTCACGAACTTCGAAGGGTATTACACCACTTTGTGGACTAATTCCCAATTCGACAACGAACCGACCGCCGGCGGCACCGCCTGGCGGCGGCACAACAACAACGCGGTCAACACCAGCCGCGCCGACGGTCATGTTGAGTTGCTCCAGCGTTGCAAAATGAGCGACACCGTTCCTGGCAGTGCACTCAACGTCGACAATTACTACTTCCGGCTCGACAAACAATAAGCGAAGCTGCCGGGCGCTCCGGATTGGTTCCGGAGCGCCTTTTGATTTTTTACGATAAGTGTTTGCAAGGAGAAAACGATGAAGAAATGGTTGTTGCTGCTGCCGCTGTTCACACTCGGGGGCTCGCTCGCGGCCGCCGAGTATTATCTTGATCCCAAGGGCGCCGATGACGCCGCCGGAACGCGCAACTCCCCGTGGCAAACCATCGCCAAAGCCAATGCCGCCCTCGCCCCCGGCGATACGGCGATTTTTCTCCCCGGCACGTATCCGGGCTGTATCCAGCCCGCCAAGTCAGGCGAAAAAGGCAAACCGATCACCTACCGCGCGGAACAAGCCGGCACCGTCACCCTCAACGCCGACAATCCCGAGAAATACGGCGTCAAAGTTACCGACCGCGTCTATCTTGTGATCGACGGCTTCGACTTCAGGGTGCTCGCCGGCGCACGCTGGCTGATCTTCGACAAGGTCAACTATTCGGTCGTCCGCAACTGCCGCTTTGACGGCACCACGGTAGCCAACCCGATCACTTGCAAGAACTCCAACTACAACCGCTTCAGCAACCTCACGCTCGGCCGCTGCGCCTATACCGGTCGCAACGGGGTGCTCTCCGACGACATGTGGAACAACTTCAACTGTTCGTACAACGTTTTTGAAAAAATCCACACCACCAAAGTCGGCCACCGGCCCTTCGGCCTCTGGTTCGACTGCGAAAAAAACGTGATCCGCGACTCGGTTTTCGACAACCGCTGGGGCCGCAATTTTGAACTTTTTTCGCCCAAACAAGTGCTGATGGAGCGCTGCGTGATCACCAACGGCTACGAGGGCTCCGGCTCCGCCGACGGCCGCGCCAAACTCTTCACCATCGACTCGATTTTCCGCCACAACGCGATCATCCGCAACGGCTACGGCCCGCTGGTGATCAACGCCTACAAGTACGAGGACCTTCCCACCTTCGGCATGATCAACAGCCGCTTGTACAACAACACCTGGTACAAAAATCAGGACTGCGCCTGGCAGATGGTGGACAACGGCAAAGACCCCGACCCGCACATGGTGGTCAATAACATCGTCAAAAACAACATCATGGTCGATAACAACTTCCGCGACGGCACCGCATTGTTGATCTCAGACAACATCGCCCCCGACAACCTCTTTGTCAACAACCTGCTGCGGGGCTTCAAGCCGAATCAGAAAACGGTCAACATCCCATGGCCGAAACCGGAAACCTACACCGCCGAAGAGGCCAACCGGGCCAGGCCGCAGCAGTACCGCGCCAACTTCGACGCCGACCCGCTGTTCGCCGATCCGGACAAGGACGACTACACCTTGAAACCCGGCAGTCCGGCGATCGATCGCGGCGAAGCGCTGACCGTCGCCGCCGCGGCCGGCAAAAGCCGCGAACTCCCGGTCGCCGACGCCCGTTACTTCTATGACGGCTACACCATTCCCGGCGAAGTCGGCGACCTGATCGTGGTCGGCCCGGCGAAAACCGAAGCGCGGGTGGTCAAGACCGATTGTCAAACCAACACCCTGACCCTCGACCGGGAAATCGCTTTTGCCAAAGGCGACGCGGTCAACCTCCCCTACGAAGGCAAAGCTCCTGACCTCGGGGCTTATGAAACCGGCGCGAAAACGGCCACCGGCCCGGCGATTCCGCCGGAAGTCCGGATCCCGACCATGGACGACGCCGACGCGCCGGTGGTGAAGGCTTCGATGGAGGAGAGCGACCTCGAAACATGGTTCCATCTCTGGAAATTCACCCGCCAGCCGCACTCGTCTGGCAAACTCGACCACAGCACCGCCGCCACCGGCAAAGGTTCGTGGATGGTCTACGCCGTCGAGACCGCCCCGGCCACCGGCGGCGCCAACCTCTCGACCTACATCAGCCCGATGCGGTGGAACATCGACCGCTTTCCTATGGTGACGTTCTCCTACCGGATCCCCAAGGGGGTGCCGGTCGGGGTCTGTCTCTACCCCAACTCGGCGACCGGGGCCAATGCCGGCGAAGCGCTCTATATGGGCGGCAGTCCGGCGCTCAATCCGGGTACAATCCGCAATCTCGACCGCTGTAAATTGATCGACGATGACCAGTGGCATACCGCAACGATCGACGTCCGCGCCATCCGCGAAGCGTATCCCGAGGTCAATTACCTCAGCCGCATCCGCTTCTTCACCGCCGGAAATAACGGCAAAGCCGGCGACCGCTACTGGCTCGACGATCTGGTAATCTCTCCGGCACAGAAGTAAACGGGATTTCGCCTCCGGCGACCGGGGGCGCGTCGCCCCCCCGCCCCCCCACCGGCCAGGTTCCGGGGCCGTCGCCATGGTTTTCCGCGATGCGAAAAACCATGGCGAAACTTTTCTGAGGTTCTCGGAATAAAACCGCACCCGCAGCGATGAAAGCAAGAAAATAATCATCGCATTGCGCAACCATCAAGCGCACTGGGCCCGGAAACATAGCATCAACAATTTCTCAAAACTTGAATCCCGGCACGATTTGCAGCGGAATTCATGAAGCATCAAACTTACTCTTCGGGAAGCTTGACGATATAACGCGTAAGCATCGGGACGGAGTGTTCCAAAATTTTATTCTGATCCTGCTTTCCTGAAACATATTTTTCCAGAAAAGCAATCGAATAACTTCTTATGACTTCAAACTGCTTCTCAGTACCGCCAAGGGGTATGATACTGAAATTGTCAGAAAGACGGTTGTTGAAAGAAAAATGATTTCCACCTCTGACTTCAAGAAAATATTTAGGTGCCGGCAAATTATTATAAATGATGTCTGAAAGTTTCGACATTGTTTGCGAACCGCGTATCTGGTTTCTCTCCTTTTCCCCCATAAGAAGCATGGATGGGATACTGACGGCGGAAAGCTCATCGCTCCGGAACAGATACGCGCCGGCGCCTGTCGAGAACAACAATACAGCTTTGATGCGCGGATCACGGCGTTCCCTGATGGTTCCGCTGACACCCAGGGCGGTGAATCCCCCCAACGAATGCCCACCGACCGCGATACGTTTCTTGTCGATCAATTTACCGAAATCTCCGGAATTTACGATTCCGTCAATTGCGGCGCTTATTTCATCAATTCGATACAGGTATTTATGTCTGTCATCGGGGGTGGAATTCGTGATTTTCCTGCTGCTTTCCAGAAAAAGCTGCCGGTCGAATGCTTTATTTTGGCCTGTTTTTATGCGCACTGCGGAATACTGATCATGGTGGTCTGGACATGCGACAATCCAGCCGCGGGCGGCAAGAACTTCCGAAAAAAAGACAGAACTGACCCCGCTGCCGCCATACCCGTGCGAAAAAACCAGAAGGGGATAGGGTCCGTTCTTCGCGGATGGCATGGCATCGGGCGCAACGTTACCTTTGATGATGCCGCCATAATTGTAAATACCCGCCTGCGCCTCAGTGGGATACCAGACCGCGAGAGTAAGCGTTTGCTCCTGTCCGTCTTTCTGATATTTGAGGTCAATCACTTTGTACCCGGCATTGAATAAAGCCTCCTGCCCCGGCTGCTGGGCCGAAGCGTTGCCGGCGGGTTCGGCCATCAGGGCGGAGGCAATGCCGAGCATCAGCGCGGCGAAACCAAGACCAAGTTGTTTGCGGCGCTCCATTCGTTCGTCTCCAGCGTTTGGATTTTATCAACTATACGGAGAAACGCCGTCCTTGCCCGGTTTATTTTGCCACAAGTGAAACCATCGAGCTAATTTACAGACCAAACTCGCGGTCAAAAACGCAAACTTGTGATGGTATGTTGGCAAACTGGTGCCATTCTTCGCAATTCAATCACAAGGCAAACTGATGCACGGAATCAGAATACAAGTGCAACACCTTAATAGCTTGAAAAGGCTGGTCAGAAATGATACTTTTGAATCAGCTGACAGGCTAACAACAAACGAGGTGTTGTATGAATTCAAAGTACCATCATCTGACGGCAGCCGATAGATACACTATCGACTCAATGAGAAAAAGCAAGTACAGTCAACGGCAAATTGCAGAAGTTTTAGGGGTTCATGCAGCAACCATCT
>JBFWIO010000218.1:0-5978 GCA_050255955.1 Victivallaceae bacterium | reverse complement strand
GAGAGCGACGCCGCCGGAAAAATTTACCTCGGAAGCGGCATGACCTATGACCAGCTTTTCATTTTTGACCCCGTCACCGGCAAAGCGGAGGGGGTGATCGCGCCGACCGAGCTGGTCAATCCCTCGATGGGTCGGGTGATGCGAAGCGCCGACGGCAAAGTTTTTGGAACCACTTCGGCCAAGGACGCGCCGTGGTTCGAATTGACCGGCGGCAATGCCGTCAGGCTCGACAAGGCCCCCGGGGTGAAGCCGGTCCGGCAGTTCACCGGGGATCAAAGTTACATCCAGCGCCAGTTCCCGAGCGGCAAAGTCCTGAGCGACCTCGACGTCGTCGAACGCACCATGACAGTGACCGATCCCAAGACCAGGGAACGCAAGGCGATCAAGTTCGACTACACCAGCGAAGGCACCCACGTGATGGGGGTCGATACCGCTGCCGACGGGACGATTTCGGGCGGTTCCTACTTTCCCTTTCGCTTGCTCTCCTACGATCCGGTCAAGGACGCCTGGATCCGGCGCGAGGCGCTCCATCAGTTCAACACGATTCTTGCCCGCGGCGAGCACTTTTATGTTGGCGCTTACTGCGGCGGTTACTTCTACGACTGGCGGCCAAATGAAAACTGGACCGGAGTGGCGATGAAGATCGACCGCTCCGCCAACCCGGCCTATTTCGGCTCCGCCAACCCGGCAATCAACCGGCCGCATGTGCTGAAAATCACCCCGGACGGCAAAACATTGATCATGGGCGGCACCCCCGATTACGGCATCACCGGCGCGCCGCTGGCTTTGCTCGACCTCGCAAGCGGCAAAATCACCATCGCCGATCCGGCGATGTTCCCCAAAGACGAATCGACCCACGCCATCGCGGTGCTGTCCGATGAGCTGCTGCTCGGCGGCGGCACCGTCGAAGCCGGCACCGGCGGCGAGGCCAAGGCCAAAGAGGCGTCGCTCTATCTCTTTGACTTGCCCCGCCGTCAGGTGATCTGGCAGGGCAAACCGCTTCCCGGAGTCCGGACCTTCACCGACATGACCGTTCTTGAAGACGGCAAAGTGCTGGGAGTGGCCGACCGCACCACCGCTTTCATCTTTGACCCGGCGGCAAAAAAACTGGTCAGGAGCTGGAAAATCGCCGGGGGGCCGACGGTTACCAAGCAGGGGCCGCGGGTTTTTGTCCGGGACGGCAAATCGCTCTATATGCTGCTTGAAAGCGGTGTTGCGCGACTCGATCCGTTGACCGGCGAAGTGATAAAATTCGTAAAATCTCCGATTCCGCCGAGTCAGGGGGGTGCAATTTTGCAAAACCGCATCTATTTTATCGGCAAGACCCATTTATACAGTCTGGATCTCGCTAAATTGGAGTAAGAAAATATGCCATTGCTGATCGGCATCGGCGGCGGCAGCGCGTCCGGCAAGAGTTTTCTCGCCGAACGCCTGTCGGAGCAATTGCGTGAAGTTGAGCCTGAAGTCATCCGCACCGACCACTTTTTCCAACCGGTCAAGCCCAAGATGGTTTCGCGTTTCTCTGGCCGCGAGCTCGACGATTTCAATCAGGAGGCGAGCTGGGATCTGGAGCGCTTCCGGAGCGAATTCGAGCGCGCCGCCGCGGGGAGCGGGAAACTCGTGATCGTCGAGGGAGTTTTCGCCCTTTACTGCGAAGACATCCGGCGCCGTTACGATTTAACCATCTTTGTCGATACCCCCTCCGATGAGCGCTTTTTCCGCCGGATCAAACGCCGGATGGCGCTCGGGGTGACGCTGGAGGAGGAGGCTGACTACTTCCTCGGCACCCAGCGCTTTCGCCACCTTGAGAACTACGAACCGCTCAAAAGTTATGCCGACATCGTCATCAACGGCAGCGAAATCACCCCGCGCAAAGTCGAAGTATTGACCGCATGGGTGCGCTTCAAACTTGATAGTTGAGTCCGCAGTCGGGCAAATGAAGCGGAGTTTTGAGTTCTTTCTGGAGCTCCGCAACGTCGAGCGCCGAGGGGGAAATACCCTTGGTGCTTGCCATCGCGGCGGCGATCCCGGCGGCTTCACCGGTCAAGGCCGCGGTCGGAATCACCCGGGTCACTTCCCAGGCGTCGTTGACCGCCGCCGAGCAGCGGCCGGCGACCAGGAGATTCTCCACTTTTTGCGGCAAAAGCGTCCGGTAGGGAATTTCCCAGACTTCGCCGGCCTTGCGCCAGTCGCCGACCATGCCGATCGAGTCCTCAAAGCGGCGGTTGAACTGGCCGTTGTCAAGCGTATAGCGGCCGTCGATCGCGTAAGTTTTGCGGAACTGCGGCATCAACGGAAGTTTGAGCGGGTACTGGGCGTTGCGGCTGACGCCTTCGGCCTGAACTTTCTGATAATATTCACGCAGTTCCCGGCGGGTGCGCCGGACGAATTCGCTGACGATCCGGCCGGAGAGACCGCGATAGAGGCGATCCTTTGGCGTGTTGTTGTGGTCCTCGGTTTCATCGCTCGGGATCTGGCCGTAGACTTGCATGCGCAGATTCCGGCCGAGCCGGCCCCAGTCCTGATTGTCAATGGCTTCGTTGTACTCGATGTTCCAGAGCGAAAGGCTGTTGAGGCAGTCGTGCACCGGCGCTCCGGCGCGGCGGGCGACGTCGGCATCGCCGGTACAGTCGATAAAGACGTCCGCCGCGATCCGGCCGCGGCCGCTTTTGTTCTCGACTTCGAGCGCGCTCAGGCGGCCGTTTTCGGTCACCGCTTCGCAGACCAGCGTGTCAAACCAGACGTCCACCCCGGCCTCTTCGAGCACTTCATCGAGCGAAAGCATGCACGAGGCGGGCGAAAAAATACAGCGCAGGCGCTGCGAATCGTGGGTTTTGGCATCCGGGCTTTGCCAGTTCGCCGGGATTTCGCCGGGCCCGTAACGGAGACTGCGACGCATCAGTTCTTCGGCGAGGCCGAAGAGCACCTGCGTACCCTTGCCGTCACAGAGCGGGAGGTAGATGAAAACCAGTCCGGAGGTGGCCAGTCCGCCCGGCATGATGGTTTTTTCCAGCAAAGCCACTGTTTTCCCGCGTCGCGCGGCCGCCACCGCCGCCGCCACTCCGGCGATTCCGCCGCCGGCGACCACCACTTGATAACGACTCTCAAACATCGGGCACCTCCTCCTGCTATGTAATTTTCAAGGATTGCTTCAGACGTTCCGGCGTACTTGTCAGTCGCGGGTTCGGTCGCCGATGTTGTACCGGTAAACCGATTGAATCAGCCCCAGCGCCACCATTCCGGTTATCACAAAGGAGCCGCCGTAGCTGATGAACGGCAAGGGCACCCCGGTCACCGGAGTGATCCCGATGCTCATGCCGATATTGATGAAACAGTGGGTAAAAATCATCGTCACTACGCCGATGGCAAGATAGCGCCCGAAGGGCTCCTCGCACACCATTGCGGTGCGGATCAGCGAATAAAACAGCAGAATATAGCACGAAAGCAACCCCAGACAGCCGAGGAATCCGGTCTCCTCGGCAATCACCGCAAAAATGAAGTCGTTGTTGGAAACCGACTGCGGCAGGAAGCCGAGCAGATTCTGGGTGCCGTGTCCGATTCCCTTGCCGGTCATGCCGCCGGTGCCGACCGCGAGTCTGGCCTGAAACTGGTTGTAACCGCGATGCTGGAGGTCGCGCTCGGGGTCGAGAAAGGTCAGGATGCGTTCGCGCTGGTAATCCTTGAGCAGCGGATGGATGCCGGCGTAAACGATTTCGCTCTCGCCTTGTTTGTTGACTTCGGTGCGCGGCCAGAATTCATTGGCAAGGATGCAGCAGAACGACACCAGCGCGATGCCGATTGTCCAACTCAGGATTTTCCAGCGCAATCCGGCCACGAAAATGATCGCCGCCCCGGTCGGCACCAGGATCAGCGCGCTGCCAAGGTCGGGTTCGCGCACGATAAGATAAAATGGAATGGCGATCGCAATTCCGGCGGTGACGATGCCGAGGAGCTGCCCCGAGCGCCGCCGTCCGCCATCCTCGTCAATCGCGAACATCCGGCTGGCAAAGAGGCCGGAAAGGATCGCGATCACCGCCACTTTGGTCGGCTCCGACGGCTGGAGCCGCAAGCCGATGCCGGGGATGTTAATCCAGCGCTGCGCCCCGTAGACGGTGACGCCGATGACAAAAACCAGCATCAGCAGCGCAAGGCAGACCAGATAGAAAAATACCGACGGAATGAGAAGCCGGCGGTAGTCAATCAGCGCCAGTCCGAAATAGGCCGCCAGCCCGCAGCCGATCCATTGCAGCTGCTTGAGATAGACGGTTCCCGCGCCGGGGCTGCCGACCTGCTGCCCGGTGGAGTAGATGAAAGTCACCCCGATCCCGAGCAACAGCGCCATCGCGACCATCTGAACATAGTCGAACCCGGCGAGAAAGCGCAATACCGCGCCCGGCTCGCGAAGCCGTGAATAATAGGCTTTTCTTGCCGCGCCCGGCATTCAAATCGCCTCAGACTTCAAAAGTCTGGTCGCGACGCGGACCGACCGAGACGATCGCGATTTCGGCATCGACCAATGCGGCGATGCGCTTGAGGTACGCCTGGGCGTTGGCCGGGAGTTTGTCCCACGAATCGACGGCTTCGGTACTGCATTTCCAGCCATCCATCCATTCCAGGACCGGCTTGGCTTTTTCCAGCGCTTCGACCGAGGCGGGGAAGTCTTTGGTGACGACGCCGTCGACTTCGTAAGCGACGCAGATGCCGAGTTTGTCGAGGCCGTCGAGCACATCGAGCTTGGTGATCGCGAGTTTGTTGACCCCGTTGATCATGCACGAATACCCGGACGCCACCGCGTCGAACCAGCCGCAACGGCGGGGCCGTCCGGTGGTGGCGCCGAATTCACGGCCGACGCGGCGCAGCTCTTCGCCGGTGGCATCGAGCAATTCGGTCGGGAAGGGGCCTTCGCCGACCCGGGTGGTATAGGCCTTGAGCACGCCCCAGACGTCGCCGATATGGCGGGGGGCGATCCCCGCGCCGGTACAGGCGCCGCCGCTGGTGGTGTTGCTGCTGGTGACAAACGGATACGTGCCGTGGTCGATATCGAGGAGTCCGCCCTGGGCGCCTTCGCAGAGCACTTTTTTGCCCGCTTTGATCGCCTCATTGACCGAAACCACGGTATCAGTGACGTAGGGGGCGAGGAATTTCGCGGCTTCATAGACTTTGCGGTATTCGACTTCGACATCGATCGGATCGATGCCGGCTTCGGCGAAGAGTTTGTTGTATTCGGACGCCTGCGACCGGAACAGTTTCTCCAGCGTTTCCGGCTCAGTCAGTGCGATGCCGCGTATGCCGCAGCGGTCGGCCTTGTCGGCGTAGGCTGGGCCGATGCCGCGCTTGGTGGTGCCGATTTTGCGCGCGGCGCCGGCTTCCTTGAGCGCGTCGGCACGCTTGTGGTATTCAAAAATCAGATGGGCGCGATTGGAGAGCTCGATCGTCGAAATGTCGACGCCGCGCGAAGCAAGATCGCGCATTTCCGCCATCAACGCGACCGGATCGACCACCAGGCCGTTGCCGATGATGCACTTGACGCCGGGACGGAAAATGCCCGACGGCACCAGATGCAGTACGTATTTCTCGTTGCCGATTTCGACGGTATGACCGGCGTTGTTGCCGCCCTGAAAACGGACGACCACATCAACGTCGCGGGTCAGGACGTCGATCAGTTTTCCCTTGCCCTCGTCACCCCACTGGGTACCCACTAAAATATCAACCGGCATTTTTCTCTTCCTGTCCTTGGTTGGGTGTATTTCGTGAAACGGTCACGCCTTTTAAGATAGCATTTCAAGGCGTCTTTTTCAATCCTGATTTCGGCTTTTCCGCGAAGTTTGTCGATCCGGCCAGGGAATTGCGGCGGTCAGGCATCGGAAGGTCGCGGCGGAGCGATTTTCGGTCTCCGGCGCGGAAAGAGGAGGGGATGCCCGCGACAATCCGCTCGATGTCGGCGAGGCGGCCGGCGAGCCCCGGACGGATGCAAAAAA
>JBFWIO010000217.1:0-5989 GCA_050255955.1 Victivallaceae bacterium | reverse complement strand
CAAAGCCGCAGCCGTCCAAAATGCCGATGCATTGAGGACGGCACTGCCGCCGGCAAACGTTTTTACATTATCTCCGGCAGCGGTAAATGCTCTTTTACAATATTGCTTTTGGCTTCAATTTTCAAATCCGCTTCGGGGTGAAATGATCGCTTTTTGCATATTTCCCACAGAAGCACGGGCAAAGACCGCTGCGCGCCCTCCGAACGCGAGGAAAGGGGCGCGGAACATTTCCCGGATGACCGGCGGCAGGGCATGTTCAGGTCATCTCATCGGCCAGATCGACGTCGTCGACGTCGAAAACCGCAAGCGAATGGCCGAGATACTCCAGATTGACGATAATCCGGCGGATTCCCTGACGTTTCCTGACGATTCCGTGGATTCCGGCGAAGGAGCCGGTGGCAATTCGGACTTTCCGGCCCGGCATCAGCTCCGGTCTGACTTCAATTTCCTGCTCGCCGGCGAGCAACTCGATTCTCCGCACGATCCGGAGTTCGTCGATCAGGGTCTGCTCCATGGTTTCGTCGAGGTCAAAGATCCGGCGCGTGTAGTTGCTGCGCTTGATCTCGTAACGTTCGAGCGGGTCCGCACAGGCGAAAACATAGCCGGGAAACATCGGCACCCGGCAGATGATCTTGCGGTTGCGGGTAATCCGGCAGCGCGGCCGCAGCGGCAAATATCCGTTGATGCCGTTGCCCTGAAGAAATTCGAAAAGCCGTTTTTCCTTGTTCGGCCGGGTGTATACCGGGAACCAGCATCGGCCCGCCTCTTTCGGTTCAATGAAAAAATCGTTATCGCTCATCAGTTTTGTACCGTCATCATCCATGGAAAATCATTTCAATTGCATTGTATTTGTGATTGTCGCCCCCCCTCGGGGCATACAATATAACTTCAAATCGCCATAGTCAAGCTTGCTCCGCGACAGCCAAGGCCGGTGCGTCACCCCGCGTCAATATATACCGCGCAACGGCAATGTCAACCGGTCGCCCGTTCTTTCGCAACGGGCCGGCGAAGCATGAATCCGGCTTTTTATTTGCCGGATCGGATGTATAGTACGGCATGACGACAGCGGGACAATAACTCAAGGCTTGTTTCCGGGCCGGGAAAACCATGGTTTCCCGGTCCTGTTTTACGCTGCTGCCGGTCTGGCTGCTGCTGGCGGCGGCGTTGATCTGGCCGGCGGCGGGGCGCTGGATCATTGCGGCGGTGCTGGTGCTGGTTATCGCGGGAGGCATCGCCGGGCGCTTGCTGCTGCGGCGCTTGAGCCGGCGTTATCCGCAACTCGATGTGGCCGGTCTGCCGGAGGAGGATTACCTGATCGGCGTCGCCGGCAGCGGCTATGAACCGTGCCTCGACCGGGCGCCCGAGAGCCGTTTTATCGACAGTTTCGCGATTCGCCTGATCGAAGCCGGGCGGATTGCCGCGGAGCTGGACGGACGCGGCGTAAGTTACCGGATTTGCGTTTCAATCCCCGAACATCCGGAACTCCATCAGGACAAAATTCTGGCGTTGCGGGCCTTTTTCGCACGCTTCCATTTGCAGTCGGAGCAGATCGAAGTTCTCGAGGGTGCCGCCGATTCCTTTTCCGAAGTCGCCGCGTTCAAGCGGCCGGGGGCCGTGACGATTCTGATTTCCCACGGCTGGCATCTGCCGCGACTGATGGCCATTGCCGAATCCCTCGGGATCCGGGCGCTCCCCGCGCCGGCGGGACTGGTGCCCGATTCCTTCAAGCCGGGGAGCCGCCGCCGGATGCTGCCGACCGCCGGGAGTCTCCGGGATCTGGAATGCGCGCTCCACGAGCTTGGCGGTCTCTGCGAAATCACATTCCGCCGCCGCTTTCGCCGCTGACAGTAAGGGCGCTCAGCGCGTTTGCGAGGCGAACAAGCTGTAGTACGCTTGCAATGACACGGCGTAGCTCCGGAGAATTTCCCGCGCCAGCGTCGAGGCGGGGTCGCAATTGGCCAGCGCTTTGGCGAGATAGAGCTCGCGGAGCTGGTTGTTGCGAGTCACGGTGTCGTTCCACTCCGGCCGGTATGAGGCCAGTGCTTCGCGGTAATTGCCGACCGCGTGGCCGGTGGCCCCCGGGGTTTTGAGAATTCTTACCAGCTCCGATACCGCCCTTGAATCGGGATTGGCGAGGAGCGCGAGCGTGATCGCGCGGTGGTGCGAAAATTCCGAATTCCACTCAAGATCCCGGAGTTTCTCCAGCACCGCGTCGCGGTCGCCGCCGATCCGGGCGAGGGCGATCAAACTGACGTCAAGTTGGCTTGCCGACATCCCGAACTGACCCATCCCGGTGTAATTCCAGCCTTTGTCCCACGGCGTCCGGCGAATCTCTTCGACCAGCAGTGCTTTGCCCGCGTCGCAGCCGAGGAAGGCGAGAATCCGGGCGTCTTCGACGGTCGGCGCGGCTTTGAACCGGGCGAGGAGTTCGACGCGCGCTTTTGCCGGATCGCGGAAAATGCGGGCGAGCTCAAAATAGGGGTCGTCGGCTTCCGGCACGCCGGGCGCTTCGTCTTCGCCGAGGACCCGTTCCGGCAGGATCGCGACCTCGACCAGATGGCGCTGGACGGCGCGGATGTCGAGCTCGCGCAAACCCGTCCCGTTAAGCACCGCGGTGGCGGCGGCGTACCCGGCGGCGTAGCCCTGATTCTGGACGTCCGGCTGCATCCGGATCAGCGGCAGGCAGTCGCGGTGGGCGCTGACGCCGAGCCCGGTGACCAGGATGTTCTCAAGGTTGCGCGGCAGCAGCGCCCGGAACGGCACGTTGGCGAAATAAGGATCGTGCGCGGTCGGTTTGAGCAGAAACATCGGGTGGATCACAAAGCCGTGGGTGTCGAAGTTGCTGCAGGCGATATTGATGGTGTCGCCATAGGTGCGGTGGGCGAAAAAATCTTCCGGCTGAAGCGTCAGGTCGCCGACAATCCGCCGCCGCTCGCGGCTTCCGATCATCGGGGCGAGGTCAAAGTGATCGCGGAATTTGGTATGCCCGGCGACGAAGAGAGACGAGGTGTCGCGCACGTCCGAATCGCAGGCAAAGCTGTAGTCGCTGTTGTGATAACTCACGCCGATGCTGACCGGAGAGTGCCCGACGCCCTGAATCGCGGGTTCGCCGCCGACCAGCGGGTAGACTTCGCCCCCCGCCGCCGCCACCAGATCGGCGTTGCCGGTGCTGTCGACGGTCATTTCGGCACGGATCACCCCGATGCCGAAAGGCGTGGCGACCAGTGCGCCGCCGACCTTGCCGTTTTTGAGCACCGCTCCGATCACCAATGTTTCGTCATAAAGTTCGCCGCCCGCCGCCGCGAATTCGCGCCGCAGCCAGGTTTGTTTCCACTGGATGTTCTGCTTGCCTTGGGGGTCGGGCCCGGCATCGGCCATGCCGCCGAGGGCGAGGACGCCCTGATCCATCTCGGCGGTGAAGCCGACCCGGTTGCCGAACCAGTAGATGCCGATCATGCCGACCGTGGAGAGGCCGCCGAGGCGGCTCAGATTCTCGACGCAAATGGTGCGGCAGCCGGTCCGGGCGGCGGCGATCGCGGCGGACGCGCCGCCGGTGCCGCCGCCCGCCACCAGCACGTCGCAGCTGTCGATTTCGGGGAGGCGGTTGAGGTCGAATTCGACCTTGGGCGCGTCGGCGAAGCGGAAATAGCGATCGAGCCGGACGATGTCGCAATGGTTCAGATTCTCCGCCGCCGGCCAGTTGATTTCCTCGCCCGGGGTCAGCAATTCGAGGGAACTGCCGGGTAGGGCGAGGCCGATCGGGAGAGTGTTGGCGATGACTTCGTCCTTGAGATCGTAAACCGCGCGGTCGGCGGTCAGCAGTGTTTCCGGGCACCAGAGCGCGAGTTTGAGTTCGTTGAGCGCGCGCCGGATGGTGTCGGGGCGGTTGTCGTCGAGCCGGAAGCGCCGTGTGGCGGCGAGGAGATCATAGTTGACGCCTTTGTCGGTGACTTCGCCCGCCTTGACCGCGCCGATCGCCGACTTGCCGATCAGATTCAGCGTGAAGTCGTAGTCGCCGGGCACGAATTCGCGGCGTTTGGCGCCGCAGTGGACGGCGAAGACCGCGCGCGGCGAAGCATCGATCACCAGCCGCGTCCGGTAAAATTCAAAGCCGCTGCGGTTGACCGCAAGCAACCCGTTGAGCCGCCCGGCGTCGTCGCGTGAAATTTCCACCGGATGGGTCTGATACAGGTAATCGACCCCGGCGTCGATCAGCATCCGGTCGAGGTCGCTCTTGATGGCTGCCGGATTGCGGCCCGGCGGCAGCCGGAGCGTGGCGCAGGAGTCGTCGCCGAAGTAGCTCAATGGCGTCAGCATCAGCACCCGCAGTTGTCGTCCGGCGAGGTCGGCGGCGAGGCGGCAGGCACTTTCACTGCCGCCGAGGATGATCACGTCACGGGAACCGGCGATCGGAACTTCGATTTTCATGGCTGATGACTCCGGATTTTATGCGTATTTGCTGACATTTGACGATGGAAGCGGATCACTCGCTCAAGGGCGGCTTCGAGGCTGACCGGTTCGCCGGTCGCGAGGAGCCGCCGGGCGAGCTTGATGTCGGGCACGTAAAAATTGGTCGCGAGGTAGGCGTCGGGCTTGCCCGCGACGGTGATCGGGTTGGCGGTTCCGGCGGCGCGCCGCACCAGTTCGGCGAGTTCGCGGATGCTTACCGCGCGATCGGAGCCGAGGTTGACCGTCAAGCGCGGCTCCGGCCGGTCGAGGAGCGCCCATAATTGCTTGACCAGGTCGCCGCTGTAGAGGTAGGAACGGACCGCGCTGCCGTCGCCTTGAATGTTGATCGGCTGACCGAGCAGACAGTCGCGGATGAAGTTGCCGATCGCAAAATGAAGATTGAGCCCGAGGTATTCGCCGACAAAGGCGAAGCAGCGGGCGACTTTGCAGCTTGCGACGCCGGAATCGATCGAGAGTTGTTCGGCGGCGAGTTTGCTGCGGCCATAGACGCTGACCGGGTGACAGGGGAGAGTCTCAGGCATTTCCCGGAGTCCCGGCGGCATCGGGCCGTAGACCGCGCCGGAGCTGACAAAGAGGAGATTGCCGACTCCGCGCCCGCGGCAGAAGTCGAGCACATGGCGCGTGCCGTCGAGGATGATGCTTGCCGCTTCGGCGTCCGGTATCGCCGGGGTCGCCGGAGTGGCGGCGTGGAGCACCGCGCTGAATTCCCCGGCCGGAAAGGCGAAGTCGCGGACGTCGCCTGCGAGGTACGAAACGCCCGGAAGATCCCGGAACTCCGGATTGGCGGCGAGAAACCCGGCGGGGTCGCGCGAGAGGATCACCAGTTCGGTCTCCGGCCGCCCCTCCGCCGTCCGGGCGGCGAGGATGCTCCGGCCGAAAAAGCCGGTCCCGCCGGTAATCAGAATGCGTCGGGGCGAATCGGGACTCATGGTTTGTCGCCGTGCAAAAATCCTTTGATGACTTCGATCATATAGTCGAGCTTTTGAGCGCTCATGCCGGGATAGAGGCCGATCCAGAAGGCGTCGTTCATGATCCGGTCGGTATTGGTCAATTCGCCCGCCACGCGGTAATCGATGCCGGGACGGAGGGACTCAAAGCAGGGATGCTTGACGAGGTTCCCGGCGAAGAGGTTGCGGGTCTGGATTTTCTTGTCCTCAAGGTGCTTGACGAGGTCGTTGCGGCTGAACCCGGCGTCGGGCGCGAGGGTGATCAAAAAGCCGAACCACGAGGGGTCGCTCTCGGGGTATTTCTCAAAGAGCCGGAGCTCGGGACAATCCTTTAGCCCCTGATACAACCGCGCGAAGTTCGCCTTGCGCTTTTCGACGAAAGAAGCGATCTTGTCGAGCTGGGCGCAGCCGACGGCGGCTTGCATATCCGAAACCTTGAGGTTATAGCCGAAGTGGCTGTAGACGTACTTGTGATCGTACCCGAGCGGGAGCTGGCCGAACTGGCGGCTGAAGCGGTTGCGGCAAGTGTTGTCCACTCCGGAGTCGCACCAGCAGTCACGGCCCCAGTCGCG
>JBFWIO010000216.1:0-6006 GCA_050255955.1 Victivallaceae bacterium | reverse complement strand
CGGCAGTATATACGTCCCAAGCTTGCAGCTCGACGCCGAAAAGAACACAAAAGGGATCACCGCGGCGCAGAGGAGAAAGCGCAACAGGGGTTCGCGCGGCAACCCCGCCGGTTTATTTAGCCGGACGGTCAACGCGAGGAGGCCGGTCGGCAGCACTCCTCCCAGCAGCACCGGCAGGAAATACCAGAATGGCTCGGGGCCGCGGTCATAAGTGCTGCCGGTGAAGCGGTTCCAGTGCTCTTCAATGATGAAATACCGCCAGAAATCCGGTTCGGCGGAGGCAATCGCAAGCGACCACGGCAAGGCTGTCGCCAGCGCGAAAACAAGCGGAATCCAGGGGTAGCTGAAAATTTGGCGGTACTCTTTTTGCCAGAGCAGAAACGGCACGGCGATGATCGACGGGATGACCAGCGCCAGACCGCCTTTGAGCAAAAATCCCGCTCCGGCGGCGACTCCGGCGAGGGCGAGAAACGCGAATTTCCGGCTTCGCCGCCGCTCCTGCCAGGCGAGGAAAAAGCTGCCCGAACAGATGGTCAGCGCCGCCGTCAACTGACTGTCAAAGACCGCGAAAGTCCCGACGCCGAAAACCAAACCGAAGCCGAGATACAATCCCGCCGCCAATGTCCCCAGCCACGGGTCGCGGGTGGTCCGATTGAGGAAGTACCATCCGAAGAGCGCGGTCAGCAGCACCGCCAGCGCCGAAGGCCAGCGCAACGCAAAGGCGTTTTCGCCGAAGAGGGAGAAGCTCGCCGCGTTGAATTGATAACCCAGCGCCGGTTTTTCAAAGTATCGGACGCCGCAGAAACGCGGGGTGGTCCAGTCTCCCGAAAGGCGCATTTCGCGGGGGATCTCGGCATAGCGGAATTCATCCGGCCGGATCAGCGGGCGGCTGCCGAGGCCGGGCAGATAACCGACGAAAAAGAAAATCAGAATGCCGAGCAGACCGCAGCGTACGATATGTGAACGGGTCATATTTGTGCCTTCGTTGTTCCGGATGATCGACGGATTTATTCGTCGCGTGACCGCGTGATTTAGGGTAAAATACACCGTTTGTTCCGGTTTTCAATCGAGCAACAAGCAAAAATCCCGCCGGAATCGGGGTTCCGGGCGGGATCGGGGTGCGAAAGGCGTAGAGCTTATCCTTAAAATAAAGAAATGGCATGATGTCGCGCCGAAATGCCAGTCACGAAGTCTGATAAACTTGGCGATACCGGCGGTATCGGAAATTTTAGCCGACGAGCGAATGGCTTTTCGCGGCAAATCAGGACATTTTGGCTTATTTTCGGAGCGACCGGCCGCGCCAGCGCCCGCTCTCGATACCATAATCCATTCTCCCCGAGCCGAGAGAGCGTCAGCGACCGGCTCGCTATCCCGAGGCCGACGGTCGGCCTGCTTCGCTCGATGTCGTTCGCCGGTCACTTCGTGCCTCGGCTGCCGACCTCGCTCCCGCAGTGTGGTGTCGGCTCCGGCCGCACTGCGGCTTTGACTCCGGCCGCTCCGTTGTCGCGGGTGCCAGCAGCGGGACTTTGTTGCGCGGGGGGAGCGCTTCGCTTAGCTTCGCTCCGGTGGAGCCGGAGCGACCAGGGGTGTTCGCCCCCTGGACGGCGACCCCGTACGACGGGGGGCGGGATTGGCGCTTCGCGCTTTTTTTGAGCCTGCGGCGCTTTTTTTTTATTTTTTTAAAACAGATTAGGGATAAGCTCTCATTTAGCTTCGTGTCGGCGCGGCTTCGATCCGGGCGATTTCGTTGCTCCATTCGCAGTCGTAGCGATGGCTCAAGTCGAGTTCGCCGGAATCGCGGCGGACCACCGGGATGTGAAGCGTCACCGGATTGGTGCGGCCGGTGAGACGGAGCTCGAGCGGGAGGTAGAGTACCGAATCGGCGAACTCGCCGACGGTGACTTCGAGCCGGGCGGCGCCGCGGTAGGCGCGCATGGTGAATTCACGGCCGCCGGGGGCGCTCCAAGTCTCCGGCAAGGTGATTTTGCCGGAGAAGAGATGGTTGTCGTAGTACCGGTAGTTCGGAGCAAATTCGAGCTTGAGCGTTTCGCCCGGCAGGAGTTCCGCGCCGCCGGTGTAACTTACCCGGAGCGAACCGTAGGGGAGGTCGAACTCAAGCTCATTGGAGTTTTGCTGCCAGAGCGGGGCACCCTGGCCGGTGACTTTGAACAAGTCGGCGACGTCGGCGGGGGTGATCGCCTTGCCGCCGCCGCCGGGCATCGGGGCTTCCGGGAAAAACCGGGCGGCGGCGCGGGCGGCGGCGACCACCCGGTCGGTGAGTTCGCCGAGAGTTTTCGGGATTACGCTGTTGGCCGGAAAGGGGTGGATGGCGACGGTCTGGATGCGTTCGCCGATCGGCTCGATCCAGCGGGCGGGGATGGCGTTGCGGCCGATCATGATCCCCAGCACCGCGCCGGCGGTCGCGCCGGTACAGTCCGTATCGTCGCCGCAGTTGACCGCGAGCGACACGGTTTTGCCGAAGTCGCCTTCACCGTAGAGCAGTCCGAGCACCGTAAAGCCGATGTTGGCGGGGGCCTGGAACCAGCCGAGGTCATTGGCCGCGACAATTTTCTGACGGGCGTCGGCAAAGGGAACTTTGGCGTCGTAACAGTCGCAGGCGAGCTTGACCATCGCCGCCACCCGCGAGTCGGCGGGAATCCGCGCCAGCGCGACGTCGATCAATTGGCGGAGGTCGTTGAGGACAAAGGCGGCGGATTCCAGCGCGGCGGTGAAGAGTTCGGCATAGATTCCTTCGCCGCAGTGGTCGCAGCTCGCGTCCATCCAGGCGAAGCGGGCGGCGAGATCGGGCGCGCCGGGGAAGAGACAAGCCCAGATTTCGGAGCGGATCCAGGCGCCGTTGCTGTATTTCCAGCGTTCGTTGCGGACCGCGCCGGAGAGGGGAGGGTAGATGCCCTGGCGGATATTGGAACCGCCGACTCCGTATTCATTCCACGGTCCGGAAATCATGTTGAGCCAGTGTTCGCCGAGGAGCCGCGGGGTGATGTGGCCGATGCCGTAACGCTCGACCGCCTGAAGCCAGACCAGCTGCAAATCGAGGTCGTCGTTGGGCAGCGGGTCGCCGTCGATTTTGTGAACATAAAAGGTGGCGTCATTCATCTGTTGCTGCCCCTCAAAGGGGGTGCCGAGGGTGCCGCCGATATTTTTGCCGGTCCAGCAGCCCATAACTTTGTCGCGATAAGTCGCGAGGTCGATCGTCCAGTCTGTTTTCGCCATTTTCATTCTCCTGTTGGTTTACGAAGAATATATCCGGCGGAAATGGTTTGCGCCGGGACGAAAACAGGAAAAATCAGGACGATTTACGGTTTTTGCGGTATTGCAGCGGCGAACAGCCGAAGTAGCGGTGGAAGCGGCGGGTGAAATAACCGGGGTCGAGGTAACCGCATTTTTCGGAGACCTCGGTAATGGTGAGCTTGGGTTTTTCGATCAGCAGCCGCCGGGCCTCCTCCAGCCGGAGGGTGTGTATATAACGCGTTACCGAGCTTCCGGTCTGGATGCGGAAGAGTTCGCTGAGATAATTGGCCGAGCGGTGCACTTTTGCCGCCAGCCGGGCCAGCGAGAGTTCTGGGCGGAAACAGTCGCGGTTGATTACTTCAAGCAGCTGCGACAGCAGCGAATGGGGGTCGCTGCCGGCAAGACTCCGTGGCAGCGCGGGCGCCGCGGCGGCGCGGCCGATCTGGTTGAGGAGCAAAATCAGTTCGGCTTTGGCATTGAGTTCCCAGCCGGGGAGGCGGCGGGCGAGCTCGGCGGCGAGGTCTTCGAAGCGCTGCCGGATCGGTTCCGAGTGGGGCGGCGGGAGATGGAGCTTGGCGGCGGTGGCGAAAAATTCGGTCAGCGGCGGGTTGCGCTGCCAGAGGATTTGTTCCTCGGCGGAGAAGTTTTCGAAGCGGAACATCAAATTGTAGAACTGGAGGGTCGAGGCGGAATAAAATGAGTGCACCGAACCGGGTTTGATGACATAGAGGTCGCCGGCGATCACCGGGTACTGGACGAAGTCGATCGAGTTGACGCCGCAGCCGGCGGTGACGAAAATCACCTCGATGGCGTCATGCAAATGCGGAGGCGAGCCCGACTCGCGCCGCCAGGTCTGGAAATTGAGTGCGAGTCCGACTCCTTCGGGAGCCCACTCTGCGAGTTGAAAAAGCTGCATCGCCACCCCGCCGAATTTTTGCCGTTCGTACTATAATACGTATTCATCGCGGATGCAAGCGGTTCCGGAAAAATGAGTCGAGGTTTGCAAAAACGCGAAAATGTGCTATAGTAACGGTATGAATCGATCACTTCCATACTTCGCCAATCGAATTAGTTTGGGGCCCGGCGCTTGAAAGAGTGCGTCGCGCCCCTTTCTTGTCGGTTTTCCGCCGGATCGATTGAATCAATATTGCAAGTTGGAAAGTTCTTCCCATGAAAGATAAGCGTACTCAAAGTCATTCCCACGTCGAAATTCTCGACACCACGTTGCGCGATGGCGAACAAACGCCGGGCGTCGCATTCACTCCTGTCGAAAAGCTCGAACTCGCCCGTCTTCTGCTCGGCTCGGTCAAGGTTGACCGGCTGGAGGCCGGTTCCGCCCGCGTCTCCGATGGCGAGCGCGAAGCGGTGGTCTCGATCATCGACTGGGCCGACAACCGCGGGATGCGTGAGAGCATCGAAATTCTCGGTTTCGTCGATGGCGGCAAGTCGGCGCAGTGGACTGCCGACGCCGGGTGTCGGGTGCTCAATTTGCTGACCAAGGGCTCGGAGAAACACTGCCGGATCCAGTTGCGCAAAACGCCGCGCCAGCATTACGACGACGTTGCCCGCGAGATTGAGAACGCGGTCAAGCTCGGGCTGGCGGTCAATGTTTATTTGGAGGATTGGTCGAACGGAATGCGCGATTCCTTTGGCTATGTCCATGAATTTGTGAATGTTTTGAGTGGTCTGCCGGTTGAGCGGATCATGCTGCCGGATACCTTGGGGGTGTTGTTCCCGGAAGAGGTGACGCGGTATTTTGACTGGATGTTCGCGGCGTATCCTGACTTGCGATTGGACTTTCACGGTCACAACGACTACGGTCTGGTGACGGCCAACAGTCTGGCCGCGGTGCGTTCGGGGGCGTCGGGGGTGCATGTGACGGTCAACGGGCTTGGCGAGCGGACCGGCAATCAGCCGTTGGCGCCGCTGGTGGTGGCGGTCAACGATCTATCCGGCCGGCGTTGCCGGGTGGTGGAGAAGATGCTGGTGAAGGCGTCCGAGCTGGTGCAGAATGTTTCCGGCAAGCGTTGTGCGTGGAATTCTCCGGTGACCGGGGTGGATGTTTTCACACAGACTTGCGGGGTTCATGCTGACGGAGACAAGAAGGGCAATTTGTATGCCAACCGGCTGTTGCCGGAGCGTTTCGGCCGGGAGCGGCTGTATGCGCTGGGGAAACTTTCGGGCAAGGCGTCGATAGACCAGAACTTGGATGCTGCCGGAATCGAGCTGGAGCCGGAGGTCCGGTCCAAGGTTTTGGAGGCGGTGGTGAGGCTGGGGGACAAGAAAAAGCAGGTGACTCCGGCGGACTTGCCGTTTTTGATCGCGGATGTGTTGAATCGGCCGGTGACGAGCCGGTTGCGGATTGTCGATTATGAGATCGGCACGCGGAGCGGGGCATTGCCGCGCGCGGCGGTGACGGTGGAGCTGGACGGGGTCAAGCATGGGGGGAGTGCGACTGGTGACGGCGGGTATGACGCGTTTGTCAAAGCGTTGCGAAAGATATTGCGCGGCATGGGGATCAAGATGCCGAAGCTGATCGATTATGAGGTGCGGATTCCGCCGGGGGGGAAGACGGATGCGTTGGTGGAGACGACGATCAGTTGGGATACGTCGGGGCACAAGGCGCTGGTGACGACCGGGGTGGACAGTGACCAGCTGGCGGCGGCGAGCGCCGCCACCGCAAAGTTGCAGAACTTCATTATGAAAGAAAAAAAATAAAAAAATCGCCGCCGGCTCAAAAAAAAAAAAAAAAGC
>JBFWIO010000215.1:0-6012 GCA_050255955.1 Victivallaceae bacterium | reverse complement strand
TTGGTGCCGACTTCCGAGGTCAAACTGATTCCGGTGGTCTCGTCGGCGCGCGCCGCCTCGATCATTTGCCGGACCTGGTGGAAGAAATACCGGCGTTTCCCCGATGCGCTGGTGGTGGAGGGGCCCTCGGCGGGCGGCCATCTGGGTTTCTCGCTCAAAGAGATTTCCGGCGAACCGATTACGCTTGAAGGAATTCTCTCCGAGGTTCTGGAGTATGTCAAAACCGTCGAAGCGGAGCATCACATTCGGATTCCGTTGATTGCCGCCGGCGGGATTTTTTCCGGCGACGACATCGCGCACTTCCTTAAGCTCGGCGCGTCCGGGGTTCAGATGGGAACACGTTTTGTGTGTACCGATGAGTGTGACGCTTCGGAGCTCTACAAGCAGGCCTATCTCAAGGCCGGTCAGGACGATATCGTCATCATCGAAAGTCCGGTCAAACTGCCCTTGCGGGTGATCCGCAATTCCTTTGTGGAAAAAGTGATGCGCGGCGAGAAAACGCCTTTTCGCTGCAACTACCATTGCCTGCGGAACTGTACGCCGGAGAATTCGCCGTACTGCATCGCCAATGCGTTGCGCAACGCCGTCGCCGGACATCTGGAGGAGGGGTTCGTCACCTGCGGCTCCAATGCGTACCGGATCGAACGCATCACTTCGGTCAAGGAGTTGATCGACGTTTTGAGCGCGGAAACGGTCACGGCGCTGGCCCGGGCGTAACCGGGAATTCGGTTTTCGCCGTTTGTATCGGCACGGTTTTGGTGATACATTTCTTCTCGGAAAAGAGGTTGGAAATGAAAATCACCATCACCGTAGCCGACAAAAGCGATCTGGCGGAAATTCTGGCGCTGCAGAAAAAGGTGTTCACCAAAGTCGCCATGCAACTTCACCGCTTCGACCTGCCGCCGCTTTTTCAGACCGAAGCCGAAATCGCCGCCGAATTCACCACCGGCACCATTCTCAAATGCCACGGTGAAGACGGCCGGATCATCGGTTCGGTCCGCGCCGAGGTAGACGAAAACAACTTCTGCCGGATCGGCAAACTGGTGGTCGATCCCGAATTCCAGCGCCGGGGCATCGGCCGGGCGCTGATGGAGGCGATCGAGAAACGCTTCGCCCGCACCGCAGGCTACGTCCTCTTCACCAGTGCCGACACTCCCGAGAGCTGCAATCTTTATCGCCGGCTCGGCTATGACGTGATCGCCAAAAAAGAGTCCGGCGGACTCCTGATGCTTTTTATGAGCAAACCGACTAATACTTCCGCGATTCAGTCGTAACCCGCTCCGCGGGGCGCCGCCGGATGCCGGGGAAGTCGGTCGTCCCGGCTTGCAATCCGCCGTGAGTGGGGTATATTACGCTATGCCTGACGGGTTGCGCCGGATCGAGTTTTTCCGCGCATTCCTTTTTTCGGGTTTGAATTTCAAGGAGAACTCAATGATCAGCCCGGCGCCGATTGCGCTTTTTGCTTACTGTAGACTTGATCACTTGCGACGGACGGTGGAGGCTCTGCAACAAAATGAGCTGGCCGCGGAATCCGATCTGTTTGTTTTCTCTGACGCGGCGAAAACGCCGGCGAAAGAAGCGGCAGTTCGTGAAGTGCGCGAATACGTCCGCCAAATTTCCGGCTTCAAGTCGGTGATAATTGAAGAAAAAGAGAAAAATGCCGGACTGGCCAACTCGGTCATCGCCGGGGTCAGCGGAATCCTCCAAAAATACGACCGCGTGATCGTCGTCGAAGACGACATCGTCACCTCGCGCTGGTTTCTCCGTTATATGAATGACGCGCTCGAAATCTATGCCGGAGAGAAAAAACTTGGCGCCATCGGCGGATATTCACCGCCGGTCGATACGATGCTCCCCGAAACCTATTTCATGCCCGGCATCGTCTGCTGGGGCTGGGCCACCTGGCGTGACCGCTGGGCCGACTTCAATCCGGACGGTGCGTTCCTCTGCCGCGAGCTCAAGCGGCGCAAACTTGTGCGCCGGTTCAATACCAAAGGCTCGTTTATCTTGAGTAACTTCGACATCATGAAGAAACAGGCCAAAGGCAAGGTCGATTCGTGGGCGCTGCGCTGGGATGCCACCAATGTTCTCGCCGGCCGCTTCACGCTTCAGCCGGGGCGTACCCTGGTCGAAAATATCGGCATCGGCGGAGAAGGGGGCACACATTGCGTCGTCGGCACCGACCTCCTCTCGGCGCCGGTGGCGACCGACCGGGTCAAGGTGGAATACCGCGTTCCGGCCGACGACCGGCAGGTTTACCGGATTCTCAAACGCAGCTATCTGCGCGCCCACCTCGATTTGTTGAAAAACCTGATGATCATGAAAATCCGGCAACTGTTCCGCCGCCGCCGGGGCTGATCGGCGGTGATCGAAAGGCGCGACAGTGAAGTCGCTTCTTACAATCCCGAACATAAGTCGCTGTTGCCGGTCATGCCGTTGGGATTTGACATCTTCAAAGCCGATCCCGGCCTGATTTGCCGCGATTGCCGGCCGGACTCTATTGATTTTTGCCGCGCAAGTGTTATATTAATGAATATATCCCTTTTGCGTTGAGGAGAGCTTCATGATCGCCACCGGAATGAATAAAAATCTGTCATGAAAAGAGTCATTCAATTGATTGCTGATTGCGTTGAGCGTCTGCAAGTGTTTTTCACTCCGCGGCGGATTCTGGTGATGTCTTTCTCTGTGGCCCTCCTGTGGGGGGCTTTGTTTTTGCTTTTCAATCAGGATATCTACCGGGACGTCGCCGGGTGTTATGCCTGGTACGCCCGCGAATTCGGACGCGGATACTGGAATCCGATGCCCGTCGCCGCACTGCCGCCGCTCAATATATTCCTCGGCGGCTTGCTGGTCCGCTGCGGGGTGGAGGCTTACAGCGGGCTGATGGCGCTCGCGGTCTTTTTTTACGTACTCACCATTTTGCCCCTTTACGGCATCCTGAGCCGCCTGGCAACGCCGCGGATGGCGGCGTGGGGATGTTTTCTTTTTGTGATGACGCCCAAGATTATCCGTTTCGCCGGCATGGGGCTGCTTGAGTCTACCCGTGATTTTTTTCTGGTCACTTCGATTTATTTTCTTTTGCGCAGCCGGCGCGGCGAGTTCCGCTGGCCTCAGTGGATCGGGATGGGGGTTTCGCTCGGATTGCTTTCGCTCGCGCGCGGCGAGGGCGTGGTGATGGCAGTGGGGCTCGGCATCGCTTTGTTGGTGCGTCACCGGGCCGATTATTGCCGGTGGCGGAGCCTGTGCCGGACGGTGCTGCTGCCCGCCCTCGGCGTGGCGATGTTTGCCCTGCTGACGATCGCTCCCTGTCTCGCGCACAACTACAAAGTGACGGGATATCCGGTCATCGATACCCGCGCGATCGGCGTCATCAACCAAATTCCCGGACTGAACAAAATCTTTCACGACCGCCGGGTGGTGCCGGTCCGGGAATATGCGCCGGGATTTGGCGAGGGGGAGACGCGGGAGGGGTACGACGGCTCAGGTGCGGCGGCTTTGGCCCGGCTGCGGATGTTGCCCGCGCAGATGATGCGCGGCGGCTATGAATTTTATATGATTCTGGCTTTTTGCGGAATCGCCGCCCTGGCCTGGCGACGGCAGTGGCGGGGGGAGTATACTTTTGCGCTGATTTACTGCGGCTCGGTTTCGCTGGTTTTCTGTTTCTTTTCGGTGGCTTACCGCTATTTCATTTTTCTGGTTCCGCTGCTGATGGTTTTTACCTTGCACGGCATTGGCGCGCTGGGGGATCTGGCTGGGAAATTCCGACTCAAACCGGTGTTGTTCTGCGTCGTTGGCGCGATCATCACAATACAACCCTGGAATGCACTCGGCGAGTTGATCGGGGACGCCGGCGCCAAAGAGATTGCCATGGGGAATTTTCTGCGGGAAAACCGGGCCCGGTTTCTGCCGCCGGAACGGGCAGGCGACAAACTCATCATCGAGCCCGGCAGACGGGTGGAAATTTTGTACTGGAGCGATCAGGCGCGGTTGATGGAATACGGCGAACGCGTTCTCTCGTGGAAGCGGCTGCGTGGATTTGACGTACTGATCGCGGAGCGCAAAGATGCGTGGCTTCTCAATATGCTCCGGTCAAGAGACGATTTGCAGGAGTTTGCGACGCCTTGCGAAGATTACCTATTATTCACTCCGAAACGGCAGGAGGCACGATGAATCCCGGGAAAATGGCCCTTGTCATTCCCTGCTACAACGAGGAAGCATGCATTGCCGCTGTACTCGAACGACTCGGCAAACTTCAGAGCGAGGCTTTGCTGGTGGTGGTCAACGACGCCTCGGCGGATCACACCGCCGACATCGTCCGCAAATGCGCAGAAGACAATTCGCGCGTGATATTGCTGGATCTCCCGGTCAATCTCGGGATCGGCGGAGCGGTTCAGGCGGGGTTCCGCTACGCCATCCGCAACGGCTGCGACTACGCCATCAAAATCGACGGCGACGGCCAGCATCCGGCGGAGAGCATTCCCCGGTTGCTTGAGCCGCTGTTCCGCGGCGAAGCCGACATGGTCATCGGGTCGCGTTTCCTCGACAAGAACGGCTTCCAGTCAACCTGGTTGCGCCGTGTCGGAATCGGCATCTTCCGGATCTTGAATTCACTGTTGATCGGGCAGACCATTGTTGACAACACGTCCGGGTTCCGGGCGTACAACCGGGCGGCACTCGGTTTCGCGGCGGAGAATTATCCCTCGTTTGATTATCCGGAGCCGGAAGAGGTGATCCTGATGGCGCGCAATGGTTTCCGCATTCGTGAAATTCCGGTGGAAATGCTGGAGCGCCAGGGGGGGATGTCTTCGATCAATCCGCGCCGCGCGGTGTATTATATGTGCAAGGTCATCTTTGCCGTGCTGATGGCCGCGCTGCGCCCGGCCGAAAGGAGGAAGTCATGATTTTGTCAAAGATTCAACTTGTATCGCTTGCCGGAAGCATTCTGTTTTTGCTGATCATCCTGTGGAGCGTGCGTCAGAAGCGGCTGAAAGAAGCTTATGCTTTGCTCTGGTTGCTTTCCGGTATCGGTCTGGTGGTGATTTCCATCCGGATGGATATTCTGCGTGTCGCATCGCAGTGGATCGGTATCGTTTATCCGCCGATGACGCTTTATTTATTTATGTTTATGGGTATCACGCTGATTTTGTTTCAATATTCCCTTGTCCTGTCGAAAAATCAGGAACGCATCAGCCGCCTGACCCAGGAGCTTGCCTTGCTCCGGCAGGAGTTGGAAAAACTGCGGAAAGATAAATGAAGATCTCGATCATCACGCCGGTTTTCAACGGCGAAAAATTTCTGCGGCGGACGATGGACTCGATTCACTCCCAGAAGGGGAATTTTGAGCTTGAACACATTGTCTGCGACGGCCAGTCCACCGACCGGACGCTTGAGATCCTCAAAGAATATCCCGCGGCGCGGGTGATTTCCCGCAAGGATGGCGGACCCTTTAACGCGATCAACTACGGGATGAACCTTGCTTCCGGCGAGCTTGGCGCATGGCTCAACGCCGATGACCTTTATCAGCCCGGCGCGCTGGCGGCGGCGGCGGATTATTTCGAGCAACATCCGGCTTGCCGGTGGATGTACGGCAATTGTCCGATCATCGATCAGGACGGTTGCGAGATCCGCCGGCCGATTACACTGTACAAGGAGCTGATCGGTTATTTTTACAGCCGCAACATGTTGCTTTGCGAGAATTTCATCAATCAGCCGGCGACGTTCTGGCGGATGGATTTCTGGCGGGAGCTCGGCGGACTCAATTCGATTTACAAAGCGGCCTGGGATTACGAATTGTGGCTGAAGATGGCGGATCGGGCCCCGGCCGGCCGTCTCCGGCAGGATCTGGCGGCTTTTTGCCGTCATGACGGTTCGATCAGCGAAAACTTCTTTGAGAAACAGTTCGCGGAAGAACTGGCGATTGCCGGTGAACACGGCAATGCGTTGCACTGTCTGATCCATCGTTTCAACCGGTGGAAGATCGTAACGGCATACAAACTTTTATCATGAAGATCG
>JBFWIO010000214.1:0-6024 GCA_050255955.1 Victivallaceae bacterium | reverse complement strand
CCTCTCTGAGCTGGGGCTTCGCCCGGAGCGAGGGAGGCGAGGCGCTGCCTCACACTCCGCAAGAGGGCTCCGCGCCCTCTTGACTCTGCGCAAGGGCGCGGCCCTTGACCGGGGTACTGGCGCTGCGGCACGCAGGGCCTCACGCCCACACAAACCTTTCCCCGTCCGGCGACCCGATCAGCTCCGTCACCGCCCACACCATCGCATCCAACCGGTCAGGACTGAAATTCGCCCCCGGCAAAAATGAACACATCTCCTCCTCCAACTCCGGAAATACCCCGGCATGCAACACCTTGCCCCGCTCATACAACGCCGCCACCGGCTCCGCCCTCGCCACCTTGCCATGCGCCGCCCGCACCGCTTTGAAACTCAGTTCCGCATCAAACGTCCGCAACAACGACTCCACCAACTCCCCCCCGTTATTCACCTCCGCCACCACCCGGTCCGCCCCCAGCCTCCGATACTCCCCGATCACCCGCTCCCCCCACCCCCGCGGCGTCCCCCGATGCGATACGTCACTCAATATATATATCGTACCATCCACCCCCCGCCCCGCCCCGACAATCCCGGTAAAGTCGGAGTTTTCCCCGGAAGTCACCGCCGGGTCCACCCCCACTACCACCCGGCTCATCTCCGGCAACACCCCCGCCCGACACCGCTCCAACATCCCGTAATTCCACAACGCCCCCGCCAGATCCTCCTGAAATTCCCCGTCGAGAAACCGCCTCCTCTGCCGCTCCGGCAACGCCGCCAGCGTATCCTCCAAATACCCCGGCGGCAAATTCGCCCGGTTCCCCGCCGGATTCATCGTCATCGCCGCGTAATTTTTCGGATTCATCAGCCCCAGCCGACTCACCGGATCGACTTTTTCCACAAAAAGCCGGTACGACCAGTGCGATTTGCCGGAGGGATTGCAGTCGAAATACGCCCGGTTCACGAGCTTGGTCCGCTGCGCAAGACGAGTCAGCGCAGTCGTCACCGCCCCGTACGAAATTTCCGAACATTCGTTGAAGTAAATGGTGGCGAATTCCTTCCCCAGAATCTTGTCCACCCGCTCGTCGCTGTCAAGCCCGCCGAACCAGATCTCGGAACCGTTGGGGAGCGTCAAATAGCCGTCAGCCGCGTTTTCGGCAAAAGTCAACCCCGGAAACGCCAGCCGGATAACCTTCGGCAGCGTGTCCAGCCGGACCGACTGCCGCACCGCATTGGCGCGAAAACGCAGAATGATGTGCCGGCTCCCCGGCTCCCGGATCGCCCGCACCAGCAGCGAATAAACCAGAATAAAAGTCTTGCCCGAGCGCGAACCGCCGAAGAGCAACGTGTTGCGCGCTTCCGAGCCGAGGAGGGCAAGTGCCCGCCGCTGATCCGGCGTTTTTTCAAAAGCAGCCATAAAAAATCCTTTTAGGAAACAAAGTTTCGTCAACCTGGCGCCGAGCCGACTTTCCGGCTTTGTTGATCGCAAAGAGTACTTTTTTCGTCATTTTGCCGGCCTTTGAAGTGACTTTTTCGAAATCCGGTGTATAGTAAAATATCCATCGTTTTCATGAGGTTGTATGCGCATTTTATTTGTCTGCACCGGGAACAGTTGCCGCAGTCCGATGGCGGAGGCCTATTTTGGCGAACTCTGCCGCCGGGCCGGACGACGCGATATCGAGGTCCTCTCCGCCGGCAGTTCGGCCTGGACCGGCGCGCCCGCGTCAGAGGCGGCGATAGCGGTGATGGCGGAATTCGGCATCGACCTCGATTCTTTTCGCAGCACCCGGCTCTCGGAGCCATTGATCACAAGCTGCGACCTGGTGGTGGCGATGACCGCCGGTCACCGCCATGCCGTACTCGAACTCGCGCCGGAAGCCGCGGACAAGTGCATCCTGCTTCTCGGCGACCGCGACGTCGCCGACCCCTACGGCGGCAGCGTCGGTCACTACCGGCGGATTTTTGAAGCGATGCGCCCCGCGCTCGACACCCTTTTTCAACGTGTTTCGGTCAAATAATTGATTTAGATAAGGAGATTTTTTCATGAGCACCCAACTCGACTTTGATCCCAACTGTATGCGCATCGCCCTCGGCGCCGATCACGGCGGCTATGAACTCAAAAATCAGCTTGCGGCATCACTTCGCACCCTGCCCGGGGTCACCGTGATCGACTGCGGCGCGGCCGAATTCGACGCCGCCGACGATTACCCGGTCTTCGGGGCGGCGGTGGCTGGCGCGATCGTCCGCGGCGAAGCCGACTGCGGTCTCCTCCTCTGCCGTTCCGGCCTCGGCATGGCGATCGCCGCCAACCGTTACCACGGCGTCCGCGCCGTGGTCGCCGATACCGCCGACGAAGCCGAAAAAAGCCGCCGCCACAACGCCGCCAACGTCCTCGTCCTCTCCGGCGACAAACTCGACTTCGCCGCCGCCCAACTGGTGCTGGCCAAGTTCATCGCCACCCGCTTTCAGGGTGAAGACCGCCACGCCCGCCGCCTCACCGAGCTCGAAGCCGTCACCTACGACGACATCGCCGCCGTCCGCAACGCCGACCCCGTGATCGCCAAATTGATCGACTGTGAAGCCGCCCGCCAGAACGACGGAATCGAGCTCATCGCCTCTGAAAACTTCACCAGTTGCGCCGTCCGCGCCGCCCAAGCCTCGGTGCTGACCAATAAATATGCCGAAGGCTACCCCGGCAAACGCTATTACAACGGCTGCGAATTCGTCGATGAAGTCGAATCCATCGCGATCGAACGCGCCTGCAAACTCTTCGGCGCCGAAGCGGCCAACGTCCAGCCCCACGCCGGCAGCCCGGCAAACCAGGCGGTCTATTTCGCATTGGTCAAGCCCGGCGACACCGTGCTGGCGATGAGCCTCGACCACGGCGGCCACCTGACCCACGGCCATCCGCTCAATTTCTCCGGAATGCTCTACAACATCGTTCCCTACGGCGTCAGCCGCGAAACCGAGTGCATCGACTACGACGAAGTCGAGCGCCTCGCAATCGAACACAAACCGGCGATGCTGGTGGCCGGGGCGAGCGCCTATCCGCGGGTGATCGACTTCCCGCGTCTGCGCGCTATCGCCGACAAGGTCGGAGCCAAGTTCTTTGTCGATATGGCCCACATCGCCGGTCTGGTCGCGGCGGGCGAACACCCGAGCCCGGTGCCCTACGCCGACGTGGTCTCCACCACCACCCACAAGACTCTGCGCGGCCCCCGTTCCGGCCTGATTCTCTGCAAGGAAGAATATATCAAAGCGATCAACTCGCGGATTTTCCCCGGCCTTCAGGGCGGCCCGCTCGAACACGTGATCGCCGCCAAGGCGATCTGCTTCGCCGAAGCGATGACCCCGGAATTCAAAGCCTATCAGAAACAGATCAAGCTCAACGCGGCCAAACTCGCTTCCGAATTGACCGCCCGCGGCTTCCGGATCGTCTCCGGCGGCACCGACAATCACCTGTTGCTGATCGACCTGCGGCCCAAGGGCGTCACCGGCAAAGCGGTCGCCAATTCGCTCGATCTCGCCCGCATCACGGTCAACAAGAACATGATTCCGTTCGACCCCGAAAAACCCTTCGTCACCAGCGGCATCCGGGTCGGAACCCCGGCGGTTACCACCCGCGGGATGAAAGAAGCCGAAATGGTCAGGATCGCCGACTTCATCGACCGCGGCGTGGCGTTGTGCGATAACGAGGCGGGATTGCGCGAACTCGGCGAAGAGGTCAAAGCTTTCGCCCGGCAGTTCCCGCTCCCGCGTTTCAAATAATGCTCCGGCGCTAACCCCCGACAGGTGAAACTATGATCGACCTTAAATTTCTGCGCGCTAATTTCGAACTGGTCAAAGCCAATGCGGCCCGCCGCAAATGCCCGGTGAACTTCGACACCTTGCTCGAAGTTGACAGCATCTGCCGTACCCTGACGATGGAGGTCGAGACCCTCCGCGCCGAACGCAACCGCCTGAGCAAAGATTGCAAGGACAACCCCGAAGCCCGCGACCGGGTCAAGCTCCTCAAGGACGAACTCGGCAACAAAGAGTCCGTGCTCGCCAAACAGGAAGAAAAGCTCAAAGCGATGCTCGACTTCCTGCCCAACATGCTCGCCGCCGACGTCCCCGAGGGCCTCGATGACACCGCCAACGTCGAACTCCGCCGCGAAGGCGTGATTCCGAAATTCGACTTCAAAGTCCGCGACCATCAGGAACTCGGCGAAATCCTCGATATCCTCGACACCCAGCGCGGCGCCAAAGTCGCCCAGTCCGGGTTCTATTATTGGAAAGGCCGCGGGGCCGAGCTCGCCCAGGCGCTCTTTTTCTGGACCCAGCGCGAGCTGGTCAAGCGCGGTTTCACCCTCTTCATGACCCCCTGCGTGGCCAAGGAAGCGACCCTCTACGGCACCGGCTATCTGCCCTTCTTCGCCGACCAGACCTTTTCGCTCAAGGGCGAAGACCTCGCACTGATCGGCACTTCGGAGCAGACGCTGGTCGGCTATCACGCCGACGATGTGCTTGACAAAGCCGAACTTCCGCTCCGCTACACCGCCTTTACCCCGTGCTTCCGCACCGAAGCCGGGAGCTACGGCAAGGCCGGGCGCGGCATTTTCCGGGTTCACCAGTTCCACAAGGTCGAGCAGATCATCTTCTGCGCCCCCGAGGACTCGGTCAAGTATCACGAGGAGTGCCTCGCCAACGAGGAATACTTGCTCAAAGCGCTGAATATCCCCTACCACGTGGTCAACGTCTGCGTCGGCGACCTCGGCGCGCCCGGCTACAAGAAGTATGATATCGAAGCCTGGTTCGCCGGTTTCGGCGCGTACCGCGAAGTCACTTCCAACACCAATCTGACTTCGTTCCAGAGCCGCCGCCTCAATATCCGTTACAAGGACGGCGACGGCAACCGCGACTACGTCCACACCATCAGCGCCACCGCCGTCACCGACCGCGTGCTGATCGCGATCCTGGAGAACAACCAGCAGCCCGACGGCAGCGTGATCATCCCCGAAGTGCTCCGGCCCTTCACCGGTTTCGACCGGATCGAGCCGGTCAAGAAGTAACCGCCGTACGCAAATAACGGACATGTCCCGGAGCCGGTTGTCCCGCTCCGGGCTGTCCGCGCCTTTCCGCGCGGCACCACGCTCCGGGAGGTTCGCCATGAAAAGATTGCTCGCTCTGATCGCCGTACTCAGTCTCGGCTCGCTCATCGCCGCCGAAGACCTGATCAAACTTCCGCCGCCCCAAAAAACCGGCGGCATGCCACTCATGGAAGCCATCACCGCCCGCCGCACCCGCCGCGACATGACTGCCGCCCCCCTCTCGCTCCAGCAACTCTCCGACATCTGCTACGTCGCCTGCGGCATCAGCCGCGAAGACGGCCGCCGCACCATCCCCACCGCCCGCAACATCCAGGACTTGATGTTGTACGTCGCCCTCAAAGACGGCCTTTATCTCTATAACCCCAAAGATAATGCGCTCGAACTAAAGGAAAAACGGGATCTGCGCGAATTTACCGGCATCCAGAAAAAAATGCACCAGAACTCCGCCGCCGTCCTGATCTACGCCTCCGATTACGACCGCTTCGGCTCCATCCCCGAAGACACACGCGTCTTTTACGCCGCCAACCACGCCGGCTACGCCAGCCAGAACGTCTACTTGTACGCCGCCTCCACCAACCTCGCCACCGTAGTCTGCAACGCCGTCGATAAACCCAAACTCAGCCGCGAAATGAAACTCCCCCCCAACCTCAAAATCCAACTCACCCAACCCCTCGGCCCCCCCGCCACCCTCTCTGACAAATAACCCGAAACGTGCTCGGGGGAGGGAGAAAAAATTTATGAGACGGCACCGGCAAAAGTCTGCGGCCGCCCGGCTCGGCTCGGTCATCGGCTTCGTCGGAGCGGTTTCGGGAGTTACCGCAAGGGGTAGCTCCCTCAACACTACCAACGAACCCGATGGCCGAATCCTACGCCGGATCGACTCTCAGACTTTTGCCGGTGCCGTCTAAGGAAATTTTTTCTCCCTCCCCCGAACCCCCTCCCACTTTTCAAACCTCTTTAT
>JBFWIO010000213.1:0-6047 GCA_050255955.1 Victivallaceae bacterium | reverse complement strand
CAAACGGGTGCCCGCGCCGCCGGACGGCAAACCCTGGCGGCACGACAATATCGAGCTTGATACCGAAATGTAGTAGTACAAAAATCCGGAGGCGGCAAAATGGCGGCGTGGCAAAGGTGCGTGATCGGAGGAATGGTGGCTTGTGCAATTTCAGCCGGAGCGGTGACCTATCACCTTTCGCCCGACGGCGACGACGATCGCGGCGACGGCTCGCGGGCAAAGCCGTGGCGGAGTCCGGACAAGGTCAACATCGCGCTCAAGCCCGGCGACGTCGCGCTCTTCAGTCCCGGCGTCTACCAAGGCTCAATCCGGCCGCTCCGCTCCGGAGCCGAGGGGCAAGTCACAACCTACCGCTCGGAAACTTCCGGCGCGGCGAAAATCATCGGACTCGATGCCGCCGCCATTCTGCTTCAGGGCAAAAAGTACATCTCCATCGACGGCTTCGAAATCGCCGCAAAGCGCGGCGTCCACTGGGCGAAAATCGATCAGTGCGAATATATCCGGGTGGCCAATGTGACCTGCCGGAGCGCGCAGAACGTGTGGGCGCCCTTTCTGGTCACCGCGACCAAATTCAGCCGTTTTGAGAATCTGTTGCTCGACACCAATTTCCGCGATCCAACGACGGTCAAGCCCAATTTCAACGACGGCGACGGTTTCACGCTCGACAACATGATGGACAACCGTGACTGCCACTACAATGTTTATGACCGTATCCGCACCACCCGCGCCGGGCACACGCCGTTCATGCTGTGGGAGGATTGCTCGGACAACGTGATCCGCAACTGCATTTTTGACACCCGCTGGGGGCGCAATTTTGAATTTTTCAACGCCAAACGGAACCTGATTGAGAACAACGTCATCACCAATGCGCTCTTCGGCTCCGGCAACGCCGATTCGTCGGCCAAGCTTTTTATCCACGATTCGATTTTCCGCCGCAACGTGATTTTCCGCAACTCCGGCAACCCGCTGGCGGCGTCGAGTTACAAATACCAGCAGATGGCTCCGTTCAGCATCCGCCGCAGCCGGGTCTACTTCAATACCTGGAGCGGCAACTCGGGCAGCGCCTGGAGTTTCGCCGACCTCGCCGGGCCGGACAAGATCGTCCGCGACAACGTCTTCAAAAACAACATCTGGAGCGACAACAACCCCGACGGCAGCCCGATCGCGATCGAGCTCAACGACCAGATCATCCCCGCCGAAAATCCCTTCCGCGCCAACATCATCCACGGCCGCGCCGCCGGTGACAAGGTGATCGGCTACGGCTACCCCCGCAAATACTTCACGCTCGAAGAGGCGGCCAAGGCGCTGCCCGAACTCTTTCTCGGCAACTTTGACGTCTCTCCCGGTTTCGTTGACCTCGCCACCGACAATTTCCGGCTGCGGCCGGGGAGTCCGGCAATCGACCGCGGCGAAGCGCTGACCCGGACCGTCGAAGCGGGTTCGGGGCGGACTCTCGCGGTGACCGACGCCCGTTACTTCTACGACGGATTCGGCATTCCCGGCGAAGCGGGCGACCTGATCCGGATTGGTGCCGCCGAGGCGCGGGTGGTCAAGTGCGACCTCGAAAAAAACCTCCTGACCCTCGATCGCGACCTCAAGTGGGGCAAGGACGAGGCGGTCAATCTCCCCTTTGCCGGCAGCGCGCCCGACCTCGGAGCTTACGAGAGCGGCCTTGCCGATTCGGGGCCGGTGATTCCCCGCGATCTTCAGCGCGAGGATGACCTCGAACGCGCCGAAAATACGGTGATCAACTGCAATTTTGAGCTGGAGCATCCCGAGCGCTGGAATTATCTTTGGGCGATCGTCCGGCTCGGCAATTCGACCGGCACGCTCGACCTCGAGAGTCCGGCGGCAAGCGGCAAAGGGTCGCTCCGCATTTTCGCCCGCGCCGAAGCCGCGCAGAAGGGCGCGCCGATGACGTGCATCATCAGTCCCTTCGGCTGGGTGATCGACCGCTTCCCGATGGTGCGCTTCTCCTACCGGATTCCGCCGGGGGTGCCGGTCGGGGTCGCGGTCAATCTGCCGGTGGTGGACGGCCAGTCGTCGCTGATTTACCTCGGCGGATCAAGCGCGCTTGCCACCGGCAAAGCGCCCAACGCCAAGGTCATCGAACTCATCGACGACGGCAAGTGGCACCAGGCCGAACTTGACGTCCGCAGCGTCCGCAAAATCGTTCCCGACGCCCGGCGGATCATGCGTTTCCGCTTTGCCACCGACAACAACGGCAAGCCCGGCGACCAGTACTGGATCGACGACTTCAAAATCGAACAGAAGTGACCGCTCAGGCTTTAAAAACACGGCTTGACACGTTATATTCTATGTGATGCCGCGCCGGCATGCGATCGATCAGGAGAGCCGCAGTTTGAAAAGACCTTTTGATATCACCGAAGTACCGCACCGTCCGGGAATTTATGTCTTCCGCGACCGTTTCGGGCAGGTGATCTATGTCGGCAAGGCGGTCGATTTGCGGCGGCGCTTGTCGAGTTATTTCCAAGCTTCGCGGCTGGCCCGCGCCGACGCCAAACTGCGCAGTCTGGTCAATTCGATCGACGACTGGAGCTTCCAGACCGTCCGCACCGAGGACGAGGCACTGATCCTCGAATCGCGCCTGATCAAGGAATACGCGCCCTATTACAACATCCTGATGCGCGACGACAAGCGCTATCCGCTGCTCAAAATCGATTTGTCCGAGCGCTTCCCGACCCTGAAGCTGGCCCGCTTCAAAAAGGACGACCGCGCCCGTTACTTCGGGCCCTTTCCGCAAAGCGGGGCCTTGCGCAAGACGCTTGATTTCCTGCTCGCCCACTTCGGCTTGCGGGCCTGCCGCGACTCCGAGCCCGACGAAGAGACCCGCAAACGCTGCCTCAAACGGATCGTCAAAGACTGCTGCGCCCCGTGCACCGGCGCGGTCAGCGAAGACGAATACCGGCAAGTGGTATCAAAAGTGATGGCGGTCCTCGACGGCGACCTCGACGAACTCCTTGCCGCGGTCAAGGAAAAAATGGCCCGCGCCGCCGAAGCGCACCGCTTCGAGGCGGCGGCGGCATACCGTGACATTCTCCAGAATCTCGAAGCGGTGTTCGGGGCGAAAAACCGGGTTTTTGAACACCCCGAACTGCCGCGCCTGCCCGGCGGCCGGGCGGCGGCCGAGGCGTTGCAGCATGACCTCGGGCTGCCGCATTATCCGGCGAAGGTCATCTGTTTTGACAACTCCAATCTTTTGGGGACGCTGGCGGTATCGGCGATGGTGACCTTTGTTGACGGCAAGCCGGATCGCGCGAGTTACCGCAGGTTCCGGATCCGGACCGTCGAGGGGGCGGACGACTTTGCGACCATGCACGAGGTGCTGACCCGCCACTTCGGGCGGCTGCTGCGCGAAAAACTGCCGCTTCCCGATCTGGTGGTAATCGACGGCGGCAAGGGGCAGCTCTCGGCCGCGCTGGAGGCGCTGGTCGGGCTCAACTGTCCGCCATTGCCGGTGATCGGCCTGGCCAAGCGCGCGGAAGAGGTTTTTCTCCCCGGCCGCTCCGAACCGGTGATGCTCGACCGCCACGGCCTCGCGCTGCGGCTTCTTCAGTCGATCCGCGACGAGTCGCACCGCTTCGCGATTTCCTATCACCGCGAGTTGCGGCAGAAACGGATCGAGGAGTCGCGGCTTGACGACATTTCCGGCATCGGCGAAAACCGCAAAAAGGCGCTCTTGACCGAATTCGGTTCGATCCGCGCGCTCAAGAAAGCGACCGCCGAAGAAATCGCCCGCCGCATTCCGGGACTGGGCGAGATCATGGCGCAGAAGATTATTGACGCAATCAACTGACAGGGAGGCAAATGATGAGCAAATACTGGATGACGCTCGCCGCGGCGGCGTGCCTGGGATTGACGGCGTCAGCCGCGCCGGAAGGCAAGCTGGGCGGTCTCGCTTTCCGCTTCGACGACAACAAGAGTGCCGAAGAGTGGGCCCGGATGGCCGAAGTGTTTCAGAAATACGATTTCCCGATGACGCTTGCGGTCAATTTCGAACTTCCGCTCGATCCCGCCGCACTGGACGTCTTGCGCCGGTTGCCGGCAAGGGGGCATGAGATCATGGATCACACGGCGTCCCACTCCGGCTTCGTCATCCGCACTCCGGATGCCGCAAAGTACGCCGCCGAACCCGGCGTCGATCATCTCGCGGGCAACAACGTCTGTCTTAAGTACCAAATTCGCAAGGACGCGTCTTGCGGCCGTTTCACGGTTGACGTCGACGGCAATCTGATCCGTCCCGCCGATCCCGGAATCGTCAAAAAGCTCATGCAGGAATGGACGGTCTATCTGCCTGCTCTCGACCGGGTGCTGCTGGCCCGGCCCGAAGCGGAGACGGGGGTGTTCCGGCTTACCTCGGTCTGGGGCGAGCCGGTCCCGGAACTGAACGCTCAAAAGGGGCTCGAAATGGTCATTCTCAACAATCGCGGCGGCGACCGCGCCGGGGTGACGCTCGACCCCGAGGCGCTGGCTTTGCTGCTGCGCGTCAGCCGGGAAAAGGCCGGACACGCCGGACTGCCGTCGCCGGTCAGTTGGATTCAGCCCGGCAACGTCGAGCCGATGCTGCGGGCCGAAGACATCGCGCCGGTGATGCGCGCGGCGGGCATGGTGAGTGCCGCCACCTATCCCGATTCGGCGCTCAAGACGTACTGCGAGCCGCGCCCGGAACGTTGCCGTTACGCGATGCAGTGGGGCGAATTCCGGCTGGAGGACGACACCCCGCTTGCGGTGATCAAAAAGAAAATCGCCGACGGCGTCGCCCGGCACTACGTGCTGACCGGAGCCGGCCACATGTGGGTGGGCAAGGTCACCGGCAACTTCGAGGGCTATCTCGCGCGCCACGACGATTTGCTCAAGTGGTGCCGCGAGACCGGAATTCCGGTGCGTACCCAGCGCGACTGGGCGGAGCGGCTCTACGGGGCCGCCACTGATCCGGCGGAAAACATATTTCCCGCTTTCAACGTCGACCGCGACGGCGACGGTACGCCGGACGGCTTCATCCTCGGCGAAACTACCGTCGTGACGCCCTCCGGACTGACCATTGCGGGGGCCGGGCCGTTCTTTCGGATCGACGCCCTCGGCGGGGTCGAAAAGGGCAAAAATGTGCTTAAATATCAGAATGTCAAAGGCGACTTGCACACGGTGATCCGCTTTTTCCGCAAAGGCGGCGTCTTCGGCGAGCCGGTCGAGTTCACCGGCAGCGAGAAAGAGTTCGAGGTGCCGGTTGAGGCTGCCGCGTTGAACATCGAGTGCTTCAGCAAAGGTGCTTCCGGTGCGGCGGTCGGCGGCGCGGAGCTGCGTTCGGCCGGGCGCTGAAACGAAAAAATGGATGGGTTATTGCATCGTCAAACCGGGAAAATTCGGTTTTATTTGCTGTAAAGATTTGCCCGGTAAGAAAATAAATTGAAAAAAGAAGGCGTTTCTCCGGATAGTTGAAAGAAGCCCTGTAAAGCTGAATCCAACCCAAGGAGAAGAAGAAATGGAACGCCGTAAACAATTTGGTATCGGTATCGCCGCCTTAATGCTCGGCATCGCCCCCGTCCTGATGGCCGAACCCGCCGACAATGCCCCCGTCCCGCCGCCGCCCGCCGCGGTTCAGGATGAAGCCCGGCCGCAATGCCCGATGATGCCGCAAGGCCCGCAGGACGGACCGTTCCGGCGCGGGATGACGGGCCGGATGGGGCAGATGATGCCGATGCAGCGTTTCGGGGCCGCCATGCCGCAGCCCGGAAAAGGCAATTGCCCGATGATGGGCGGGATGCCGATGCCGTCCGGTGACCGTCAGTCCGGCCGCGACGAAGGTCGCGGTTCGCACCGCCGCGAAATCGGCCTGACCCCGAAAGCGCCGATGAGCGAAGACGACATCGCCAGATTCGCCGACCTCAACGCCAAACTCCGCAACGCGGTCGTCGACTTCCGCACCGACGCCAACGACCAGACCCGTGCCGCGGTCAAGACTGCGCTCGACAATCTGGTCGCCGCCAATCAGGCCTTTGAAATCGACCGCTGCGAAAAAGCGCTGGCCC
>JBFWIO010000212.1:0-6071 GCA_050255955.1 Victivallaceae bacterium | reverse complement strand
AGCTCCGCTTCGGCATCGTCCAGGGGGCGATGTACAAGGATCTGCGCGTCCACTCCGCCCGCGAACTCGCCTCGATCGGCTTCGACGGTTACTCGATCGGCGGCCTCTCGGTCGGAGAACCCGAGGAGATGATGTTCGACATGCTCGACGCGACCACCCCCGAAATGCCGTGGGACAAGCCCCGCTATTTGATGGGCGTCGGCACCCCCAAACAGATCGTCGAAGCGGTCGCGCGCGGCATCGACATGTTCGACTGCGTGATGCCCACGAGGCTCGGCCGCCACGGCAGCGCCTTCGTCGGCAAAGACACCATCCCGGTCAAGGCCGGCCGCTATGCCGAAGACTTCACCCCGATCGACGAAACGTGCGATTGCTACGTGTGCAAGAACTTCACCAAAGCCTACATCCGCCACCTCTTCAACGTCGGCGAAATCCTCGGCGTCCGGCTGGTGACCTGGCACAACATCCACTACTATCTGACCCTGATGCGCCGCATCCGCGCCGCTATCGAAACCGATACCTTTGCCGAACTCCGGCGCGAATTTCAATAAAAAGGATATAGTATGCAAGAAGAAAAACTCGTCATCATCGGCAGCGGCCCCGCCGGCCTCACCGCCGCGATCTATGCCGCCCGCGCCAACCTCAAGCCGTACCTCCTCTCCGGGACCCTCCCCGGCGGCCTCCTCACCCAGACCAGCGAAGTCGAAAACTTCCCCGGCTTCCCCGAAGGCATCCAGGGCTTTGACCTGATGTCCCAGATGCAACAGCAGGCCGAGCGCTTCGGCACCCGGATCGAATACGACAGTATCGAGAGCGTCAACCTCACCGATGGCGGCGAACAGCAAATCCGCCTCGCCGGCGGCACCGAAATCGCCGCCGAAGCGTTGATCATCGCGACCGGAGCTTCGCCGCGCTACCTCGGACTGCCCTCGGAAGAGAAGTTCCGCAATCGCGGCGTATCCGCCTGCGCCACCTGCGACGGCGCGTTCTTCGCCGACGTTCCGGTCCTGGTGGTGGGCGGCGGCGATTCGGCGATGGAGGAAGCGACCTTCCTCACCCGCTTCGCGTCCAAAGTCTACCTCGTCCACCGCCGCCGGGAATTCCGCGCTTCCCCGATCATGATCGACCGCGCCCGCAACAATCCCAAAATCGAATTCATTCTCGACTCCACCGTTGAGGAAATCCTAGGCGACCACGAAGTCAACGCCGTCCGCGTCCGCAACCTCGTCACCAACGAAGTCCGCACCATCGATTGCAAAGGCTACTTCGCCGCCCTCGGCCACATCCCCAATACAAACCTGTTCAAGGGCCTCGTCGAGCTCGACGACACCGGCTACATCCAGCTCGAACACCCCACGTCAAAAACCAACCTCAAAGGCGTCTTCGCCGCCGGAGACTGCGCCGACCGCATCTACCGCCAGGCCATCACCGCCGCCGGCATGGGCTGCCGCGCCGCCATCGACGCGGAACACTATCTGGCGGAATAGACACGCAAGTTAGTAAGGCGGTATCGACCCTGACCTATAGGACCGGCAGGTCCTACAGGTCAAATAGGTCCTATAAGTCCTATCGGGGTCGCCGCGCACGCCCCCCCGCCTGCGCGCCAGCGTGTCACCCCACGCCCCGCACCCGCGCCGGTCGTTTTTTCACTCGAAGATTGTTTTTTTCTTGACATATCAATAAATCATGATATATTGATATCATAAACACATCGCAGTTGGCCCGGATTTCCGGATGCCGACTGTGGAAAACAGGTGACATTTCACAAACAGGAGGTATATTATGGATAATTGCACAGTTTGTCCGTTCGTCAAGTACTGGTACGTGGTGCTGGCGGTGGCAGTGGCGGTGTGGGCGGTCTACAAATTCACCCGGGAACACAATACGCCGCCGCCCAGGGAGATTGCCGGAGTGGTCAATTTGTCGGCGGCGGGTTTTGAATCCGCCGTCGCCTCCGGGGTGACGCTGGTCGATTTCTGGGCGCCGTGGTGCGGGCCTTGCCGGATGCAACTCGGCATCGTCGCGGAGACGGTTCCGGCGCTCCCGGACGGGGTCAGGATCGCCAAAGTCAATATCGACGAGGCGCGCGGGGTCGCCGAGCGTTTCGGGGTCAACAGCGTGCCGACCTGGATCGTCTTTCGCGACGGCAAACAGGTCGGGCGCGCCGAAGGAGTCCAGGGCAAGGAAGATTTACTCAAATTGGCCGAAGCCAACTAAGGGAGAGCGATTATGAAAGTGATCATCGTCGGCGGCGTGGCCGCCGGAGCGAGCGCCGCGGCGCGGCTGCGACGGCTGGATGAAAATGCCGAAATCGTGCTGCTTGAGCGCGGCCCCTACATCTCCTATGCCAACTGCGGGCTTCCCTACCACCTCGGCGGCGTAATTCCGGAGCGCGGAAGTCTCCTGGTCATGTCCGAAACGGCATTCGCAAAACGCTTCAGGGCCGACGTCCGGACCGGGGCGGAAGTCACTTCGGTCGATCCCGCCGCTAAAACCGTGACCGTCCGGCGCCAGGGCGAGACCAAAGTCGAGAGCTACGACAAACTCCTCCTCGCCACCGGCTCCAGCCCGGTCAAGGCGGATATCCCCGGCCTCGACCCGGCGCGGGTGATGCAATTCTGGACCATCCCCGATATGGACAAGGCCTTTGCCAAGCTCGAAGCCGGGGCGAAGCGCGCGCTGGTGATCGGCGCGGGCTTCATCGGGCTCGAAGTTGCGGAGAATCTCCGGCAGCGCGGCCTCGAAGTGACGGTGGTCGAGCTGGCCCCCCAGATACTCCTGACCATCGACCCCGAAATGAGTTCGTACCTCGCCGCCGAGCTCGCCCGCGCCGGGATTACGCTGCGGCCGGGACACAAAGTCGTTTCCTTTGAAAATGGCGAAAGTTACACCGCCGTCCTCGACGACGGCGAAAAGATTCCGACCGACCTCGTGGTGATGGCAGTCGGGGTCAGGCCCAACAGCGAACTTGCCGCCGCCGCCGGGCTCAAGCTTGGCGCGCGGGGACATATCGTGGTCAACGCCGAACTTCGCACTTCACATCCCGACATCTACGCCGCGGGCGATGTGATCGAGGTCAACGACCTCGTCTCCGGCACTCCCGCCGCGATTCCGCTGGCCGGCCCGGCCAACAAGCAGGGGCGGATCGCCGCCGACAACTTCGCCGGCGGCCACTCGACCTACGACGGCTCGCTCGGCGCGGCGGTGATCAAGGTCGGAAGCCTGACTGCCGCCAGCGTCGGCCTGACCGAGCGCCGGTTGAAGCAGCTGGGCCTCGCCTATGACAAAATTTACACCCACCCCGGCAGCAACGCCTCGTACTACCCGGGGGGCTCCATTCTCCATATGAAGCTTCTCTTCGCCCCCGACGGCAAAATCCTCGGTGCGCAGGCGGTCGGGGCCAAAGGGGCGGACAAACGCATTGACGTGATCGCCACTGCGATGCGCTGCGGCAAAACGGCGCCGGAGCTGGCCGCCCTTGAGCTCGCCTACGCCCCGCCGTACAATTCGGCCAAAGACCCGGTCAACTTTCTCGGTATGGTGGCGGAGAATGTGCTCAATCATCTCTCCGGCGTGGTCTCTCCCGACAACCTCCCGGAAGAAGCGCTGCTGCTCGACGTCCGCGAAGTCGAAGAATTCGCGTCGGGAACGGTGCCGGGCGCGGTCAATATTCCGCTGGGATCGCTCCGCGAACGGCTCGGCGAACTTGACCGGAGCCGCAAGATCGTCGCTTTCTGCCGGGTCGGGATGCGGGGGTATCTTGCCGAGCGGATTCTCAAACAGCACGGCTTCGATGCGGTCAATCTCTCGGGGGGATATCTCACCTGGCAGGCCTTTCACCCCGCGCCGCTCAAACCGGTGTGTACGCCAAGCTCCGCTCCGGCGGCCGCTCCGGCGACGAACTGCCGGGCGCTCGACGTCCGATCACTGGCCTGTCCCGGCCCGGTGGTCCGGCTGAAAAAAGAAATAGACGCAATGAAGCCCGGCGAAGACTTGAAAATCCTCGCGGTCGCAAGCTTCGCGCCGGATCTCTCCGGCTGGCTCAACTCCTGCGGTCACGAATTGCTCGGCATGGAAATGAAAGGTGATGAAATGGAAGCAGTAATCCGGAAAAAAGCCGACGGTGCGACAAACTCCTGCTGCGGCGCTGAAGTTGCCAAAAGCAACGACGCGGCGATGATTCTCTTCAGCAACGACCTCGACAAGGCGATGGCGGCGCTGATCGTCGCCTGCGGCATGGCGGCGGCGGGAAGCAAGGTGACGCTGTTCTTCACCTTCTGGGGCCTCAGCGTATTGCGCAAAAATCCCGCTCCGGCAGTGAAGAAATCGCTGATCAGCCGGATGTTCGGCATGATGCTCCCCAAAGGCCCGAACAAACTCGTCCTCTCCAAAATGAATATGGGCGGCATGGGAACCATGATGATGAAACAGGTAATGGCGCGCGAAAACGTGCCGACCCTCGAAGAACTGCTGAAACAGGCCCGCGAACTCGGCGTCCGCTTCATCGCCTGCGAAATGGCGATGGACGTGATGGGCCTCCGGCGCGAAGAGATGATCGAAATCGACGATGTCGTCGGCGTCGCCAGCTTCGCGGCACTGGCGCAAAAGGCCGGCACAACCCTCTTCATCTGAGATTGCGGAGAAAACAAGGAACGACATAATGATCATGCGAATCGTCCGGTTCTTTCTCGACGGGCCCTTTTCGGCGATGCTGATCGCGGCGGCGATGCTCCTCGGGGCGGCGGCGCTGTGGCTCACCCCGCGCGAAGAGGATCCGCAGATCATCGTTCCGATGGCCGACGTCGAAGTGGCTTACCCCGGCCATTCGCCGGAGGAGGTCGCCGAACTGGTGACCCGGCCGCTTGAGCGTCTGCTCTGGCAGCTCGACGGGGTCGAACACGTCTATTCGTCAAGCATGCGCGACGGGGCGATGGTGACGGTGCGGTTCCACGTCGGCACCGACCGTGACCGGGCGATGGTCAAGCTCCGCGACAAGATCGATGAGAATTTGAACCTGATCCCGGACGGGGTGACCGCCTGGCGGGTGGTCCCGGTCAGCATCAACGACGTGCCGGTGGTCACGCTGGCTTTGTCCGGGGCCGCCTACACGCCGGCCGAACTGCGGCGTTTCGCCGAGGAGCTGGTCGCCCGGCTCGACTCGATCGCCGACATTTCGCGCGCCGAAATCATCGGCGGCTATCCCCGGACGATCAAAGTTGAACCGGTGATCGAGAACCTCGCCGCGCGCGGTCTTTCCTTTGCCGACCTCTATACGGCGATCCGCCGGGCCAATGCGGCAAGCCAGGTCGGCAAGGCGATCCTCGACGGCCGCGAAACCGTGCTGGTCACCGATCCCGGCCTCGACCATGCCGGAGCGGTCGGCGACATCGTGATCTCCGGCCGCGACCACCGCATCGTCCGGGTGAGCGACGTCGCCACCGTCACCGACGGCACCCCGACCGCGGAGTCCTATGTGAGTTTCAACGGCAAGCCCGCGGTGACCGTCGCTTTCAGCAAAAAGGCGGGCGTCAACGCGGTGACTTTGTCGCGCGAAATCATCCGCGCCGCCGAAGCCGCCAAAAAGGCGGTAATCCCGGCCGACGTCACCTTGACCGTGACCCGCGATCAGGGCCGTTCCGCCAATCTCCGGGTTGACAACCTGGTGACCGGCATGGGTTTCGCAATCGTCACCGTGGCGCTGTTGATCGCGCTCACCATGGGCTGGCGTGAGAGTCTGGTGGTCGGGGTTTCGGTGCCGGTGAGTTTCGCCCTCGCGCTGTTTACCAATTACGCCTTCGGCTATTCGCTCAACCGGGTGACGTTGTTCGCCTTGATCCTCAGCCTCGGGCTGGTGGTGGACGACCCGATCACCAACGTCGACAACATCCAGCGCCATATCCGGCTCGGCAAAAAATCCCCCTTTGAAGCCACCCTCGACGGGGTCAAAGAAGTGCTGCCGCCGGTGATTCTCTCGACCGTCGCGGTGATCGTTTCGTTTGCCCCGATGTTCTTCATCACCGGAATGATGGGCCCCTACATGGCGCCGATGGCGATCACTGTGCCGCTGACGG
>JBFWIO010000211.1:0-6071 GCA_050255955.1 Victivallaceae bacterium | reverse complement strand
CAACCCACGCCGATAATGCTGCCCCCAAAACAGACCAAAAGCAGAATGCCGCCCCATTTCGGAATCAACCACAAACCGGAAAAAAGCGGCAGCAATAAAAGCAACTGAAAGAAAATCCCCAACCGCGTGGAAAGACGAAAATAGCGGGCCACTTCCGGGCAGGAGACCGGCAACTCGGCGATTTTATCCGCCATTTTGGCCTCCCGTTTTTCCCGCAGCCGCAGAAGCCGCGGGGGATTCCGGAAATAGAACCCGGCAGCCAGGATCAGCAGCAGCACGGCCGCCTCGATCAGCATTATCGCACCGATGTTGAAGGGATCGAACGTCCCGCGGGGCCCGACAAGCGGAATCGCCAGAAATACCAGAAACCAACTCATTCCGGCCAGAGCGCTCCAGAGTTGCAGACTCGTGTCCCGCTCCCCTGCTGCCGAAAGCGAAAAAAGATAGTCGCCGCAAACTTCGCAGCAACCACGGTTGAGCAACTCCTCGGGGTGATTGCGTCCGCCGCATTTCGGGCAGCATGCGGTTTTGCCGGAAACCGCCCAATTGGGAGCAAGGATTGCCAGCAAGAAGAAAAAAAGCGGAGCCCCGATGATCAGGAAAAAAAGGAAAATCGCCGCACCCCATCGCGCCGGCATCGCAGAGGCCAGATGCAATACCCGGGCCAGCGTCCCCAGGTCAAGCATAAGCCAGCCGATCAGCCCCGCGCACAGCACTTCCCCCAGTACCACGGCGGCGAAAATCCGCCACTGGCGGCGGCGGCGACGTCCCACTTCGGCAATCAATTCGGACAGAAACTCATTTTCCCGATCCATGGCGCGTCCCTCCATTCCGTTTTGCGGCCGAAGTCGATATTTCTCCGCGCGGTCAATTCCAATGCACAAGTCATGCATAATTACGCATAAACACCAAATATTTCTTGTAAAATATCAACCGTGGTGATACTGTATCACCGGGAGGAGGAGATTGCCATGGCTTCGCAAAAAGAAATCGCCCGGAAATTGCAACTGTCGCAAGCGACGGTTTCGCGCGCCTTGAGCGACGACCACTCGCTGCCGCTGGCGACCAAGCTCAAGGTCAAGCAGCTCGCGCTTGAACTGGGGTACGAGCCGCGCCGCTATCGCGGCAGCCGCCATGTCGCCGAGGAGCGCAATTGCAGCAACCGGCTGCTGGCGCTGGTCTATCACACCCCGACCCTCGACGGCAAATATTATTCGCTGCTGATCGAGATGATTCAGGGCTTCATCGAGGCCGCCACCCGTCACCATCTGACCTTGATCGTCAAGGAAATCGAGAACCTCGAAGCGGCCAGAACGGTCGCTGAAGAATACTGCAACAACACCCTCGGCGCGATCGCCGTGCTGCGCTACCCCGAGGAAATCATCAATCTCTTCTGCGACCGCTTCCCCTGCGTCTCGCTCAACCACCGTTACGAAAACCTGAAAATCCAGGTGGTCGAGCCGCAGCAGGAACTCGCTTTCGCCAAAATGTACCATTATCTCTACCGCCACGGCCACCGCAACATCGGCTTCCTCACCGTCAAAAACAGCTATCAGTTCGCCTTGTCGCGTTACGCCGGATATCTCGAAGCCGCCCACGACCTCCGCAATCCCTATCGCGCTGAGTGGTGCATCAACATCCGCCCCGACCGCCAGCTTGAAGTTGCCGAAGTCGCCGAACTGGTCGCCCGTTATTTCCGCGAAGACCAGGTCGATGCTTATTTATGCACCAGCGGCAACTTCGCCAAACTGCTGATCGCCGAATTGCAGCGCCATCGGCTCCGGGTGCCGGAGGATATTTCGCTGGCCGCCTTTGACGACATCCTGACCCCGACCGCGGACGGCCATCTGCTCTGCGGCGCACGGGCCGATTATCAGGACCTGGCCGACATGGCGATCCGGATGTTGCGCCACCGCGAAGTCTTCGCCGGAGCCGCAGTGGTCGCCTGCGAAACCAACTTTCATCGCGGCAATACCGTCCTCGAACGGCCGGTTGACTTCCCATGAATGATGCCGGAACGGCGACGTTCTGCCGCAATCACGGCCATTATGCGTAAATATAACTGAAATTCAGAATATTTCCGGCATTCCGCACTTGCCACTCCTGTATATCTTTGCTATAATTACACAGAAGGATAGAATGTTTCAGGAAAAGTCCATAACCGGAGGTGGTACCATGAAAAATGTCAAGTCTCAAAACTTTACGTTGATCGAGTTGCTGGTGGTGATCGCAATCATCGCCATCCTCGCCTCGATGCTGCTGCCGAGCCTCAACAAGGCGCGCGAAAAGGCCCGTACCGTCGCCTGCGCCTCCAACCAGAAACAGATCGGAATTGCGATCATCGCGTATCGCGGCGACAGCGACGGCTACTTCCCGCCTTATTACTCCAACACCGCGCAGTATCCCGCCTTGATGTGGCACGGCAATCTGATCATGGGCAACTACTCCGGCGGGACCAAAACCGGCTACAATCTCTATTTGTGCCCGTCCAAGGTCAACGTCTACCGCAACGACGTGATCATCTCGGTCAACCCCTATAACCGCTCGCAGCTCCAGTACATCGACTACGGAGCCAACTACCGTCATATTTTCGGCAGCCGCGCCTATGGCGTGACCAATCCCCCGGACAGCTCGTGGGGCCCGTCGGCCAAGGAATCGCAGATCAAGCGCCCGACCCAGACCATCGCCTACGCCGACGACTTCATGGCCCGCAACGCCGGTACCGGGGCGTTCTACATCGAGCCCTTTTACGTCGCCGGCGGTTGGGGCGGCACGGTGTCGATGCGCCACTCCGGCGGTTGCAACGTCGGCTGGGTTGACGGCCACGTGACTACCGAGCGCAACAACACTCCGGACTGGGGCGAAGCGCCGAACGGCGTCCAGTATGCCCAGAACAGTTTGTTCGACCCCTACACCAAATCCCCCTTTGCCAACGGCGCCACCAACGGTCACGCCGAGAACTACTGGGATCGCTACTGACCGTCGCGCCGGACCACGGGCTGGGCGAAGCCGTCGCGCTCAAAGACGACTTCGCTCCGCCGCCCGCCGGCACTCTTCAACTTAACAGTAAATTTATCGGCCGCCTCAACCAGCTCGACTTCGGTGCGCGGCTCGCCCGGGGCGGCGGCCTGGAGTATGTGGAGGAAACAGGTTTTCGCCTCGTTTTCCCGAGCGGTAACTTCCTGGCGCCAGGCACCGTAAAAATTCGGCGAGGCAAAGGCTTTTTCCCTGCTCGCCAGCGGAAAATTGCGCCCGGCCGTAAAAAACTCATGATCCGGACCGCCGATGACTTCCCGCTTCGGATCGCGCGGCAGTAGCGTTATCCAGCGCAATTCCCCCCCGGTGCCGTTGGCGGCCTTGAACCAGCCGTCGTCGAGCGCTTCGGGGCGGCCGGCGGGGTGGAGCACGAAACGCTTCGCCGCCTCCGGCCGCACCGATTCGACGCGGTCGAAAATCACAAAATCGTACGGCGGCAGAAAGATGAAATCACGCACCGCAAGCTTGCACTTGTCGGCCAGGTAATTCCCGGTCGCGTCGCCGCGGACAAAGGTATATTCCCCTGAAGTTTTGAACTCCCGGCAGATTCCGCTGGTCCGGTTGCACTGCCCGCCGTCGTTGCCGGGGGGCGGATTGAGGAGAAACTTGGCACGCTCGCCCCACGGCCAGTGATACCAGTGTGGCGGCATTTTCTCGCCGGGCTGATCGATCAGGATGGTGTTGTGGGCGACACTCTGGGGGTAGTAGTAAACGTGGTGCGAAGCCATTCCCCGGTTGCCGGTGTCGAGCGCGAGAAACCCGTTGCGGTAGATGACGAAACTGTTCTCGTCATAGTGCTGGTGAAGATCGACCGTCGAACCGCTGCGGAACATCGCAAAGGTGGCATCGGGCCGGTAGGCCGAACGCATGAAAGCAAGCCCGAAAACCGGAAAATAACAGCCGGTGTCGCGCCCGGCAAGCTCGGCGATGTCGGCGGCCGGCCGCTTGCCGGAATCGAATCCGGTCAAAAGAAGCGGCATAAAAGGATACCAGTCGTTGAAACACCTGAGCTCCTCCGGCAGCGTCGCGATCAAGGCCAGCGCCCGGTCCGTTGCTTCCGGCGCGGATTGCCGGTAAAAATCGGCGATTTGAGCGAAGTGCCCGTAAAGATGGCTGTGGTCAAAGCGGTTGTCGCGGTGATCGACGTCACCGTAACCGTAGTGATAGAAACGCCCCTTGCCGTCCGGGATGGTCGCCCACAGAAACCAGTTGAGGAAATTCTTCATGTGGGGATGCGCAAGCGTCGCGTCGCGATTGAGCGCGGCGCGGTTTTCATAAAAATAAAGAAAGGTCGCCAGCGGATACGCGCCAAAAGAGTAGGTCGCGGTGCCCGCCACCAGCAGCCCCTGTTCCCCGGCGATCCGGTCGCGGTAGGTCATCGCCTCGGTGGCGAGGGCGTAGCCGGAGTCAAGGAATTTGCGTGCCAGAGCATCGTCGACCCCGGTTCCGGCAAGCACAATCCCGGCAGGAAAAAGCAAGCCGAGGGTACCGTAAAAGCCGGTATTCGGCGCACCGGTCGCCTTGAAAACCTTCATCCGTCCTTCGGGTTGCATCTCCCGGACGTATTCGGCGATCCGTCCGCCGATCGCGCGGCGGCGCTCGGGATCGAGGTCGTTATACAGCCAGTCGCAGGCGCACATGAAATTGAGAAAATGCTCGGTGTGGTAATCAGCCGGAACGTCCGCTTCGAGACAAAAGCGCAAATAGCACTCGGCATGGTCAAGCAGCGCCAACGCCCGGTCGCGGTCGGCGGCCTCGCCGGAAATGAGATAGAGCATCGCCGCCGCGGCGGCCTCCTTCATTCCCGGATTTTCGACGATCTCCGGCCCCTGATTGACACCCGGCGCAAGTTTGGCTTTGCCGTCAGCTTTGAGTTTGAAGCGGTCGTTCCGGAAGCGGAGCTCGCCGGTCGGACCGAACTTCTCGACGAATGCGCGCAGTTTGGCGTACTCCGCATGATTCGCGCCCGCCGCCGCCCGGCGGATCGCCGGCAGTTCGTCGCGGTTAATCAGCAGCCGGGGGTGATCCGGCCGGAGCTCACGATCCCAATCCGGCAACGGCCCGGCCGCGGCGAGCACCAGCGGCAGCAACATAATCCAATAAAATCGCTTCATTATTTTTCCTCATGACAAACTATCCGGTATCGGTCGCCGGGCGTAAGGCGTAATTCGCCGTCATCGGCCAGCGTCAACTTCTTTGCCTCGACCGCGACAATCCGGTAGATGCCGTCGGCACGGTCGGGCGCGAACAAAAATTTTCCGGCGACTCCGGGCGGCGGCGGAGTCGGGAGTTCGACCGTCCGGGCGACCGGGTCGACCGCGGCGATTTTTCCCGACGGGGACTCCGGCAAGGCCAGCTCCGTGTCGCCGAAACGGATGCCGCCCTCCCCGACCGCGAAGAGCCGGAGCGGACGGCCGTCGCGAAGACGCACCGCCCCCATGCGTCCATCCAGCCTGAAACCGGGATAGCGGAGCAATGTCACCGCCGCGGCGCCGGTGTTTAACGCCACCAGATCGACATCTCCCCCGCAGCGTTCGATTTCAAGCGCCCGGCCCTCGCCCGAGGCGAGCTCAAGCGAATGGACGGCGGCGATTTGCGGCTTGCCGTCATCAACTTCGAGCAACGAAACAAAAATCGTTTCCGGACCGGCGGCGCGGCGAAAAAGCAGCGACAACCGACTTTTGGTATCAAACGGATCCGCCTGACGCCGGATGCCGGGGGCGGTGGCGGTAAAAAGCGTCTCCGGCTTGTCAAGCACCAGATAAAGCGAAGTCGTAAGTTCGCCGTTCCGCCAGACCGCGCGGTGAACTCCGGGCGGCGCATCGAGAGAACGGACGTCGGCGAGGTGTTTCAAGCCGTTTTTCGCCCCGTCGCCGGCGGAGATTTCCGCCGCTTTGCCGGCCAGGGCGGGCGGCGTGAATTCCGCGCCGTCGGCATGAAAAGGAAGCAGATGATCGCGCCCGCCTTTGACCTGAAAGAAGTCAACAAGATAACTTTGTCCCCGGTCATCGCCGGAAAGCAAGAGCGTCCGCCGG
>JBFWIO010000210.1:0-6109 GCA_050255955.1 Victivallaceae bacterium | reverse complement strand
ATTTTTCCAGGGCTTTGCGGTCGATGCGGGTGGCGTCGCCGACGACCAGCAGGAGGTTCGGGACCGTTTTGACTTTGTCGTTATAGAATTGCTTCAGGTCTTCGAGCTTGGCGGCGTTGAGCTTGGTCCAGTTTCGGGCGTAGAAGTCGTCGGGGAGGCCCTTGCGGCGGAATTCCTCGGCGACGCCGATCAGGGCCTGGTCGCGCCAGCGCTCGGCGCGGAACCGCTGCAGGATCGTTTCGCGGGATTTCTCAAACGATACCGGCGAAATCGGGAAGCCGAGCGCTTCCACCGCCGCGATCGCGTCGCCGACCTTGTCCGGCTGGGTGCTCAAAAAAATCTGAAAGGTATGCGGCTCATCCGGCAGCCGGGGCGTGGTGTAGCTCCCGTAACTGCTGTAGGCCAGCGATTTGGCTTCGCGAATCTCCTGAAAGATCACCGACGACATGCCGCCGCCGAAATATTCATTGAAGAGCTGCCGCAGCGCGGCATTGTCGGGATTGAACAACTCCTTGGCCTCAAAAAACAGCAGTTGCACCTGTTGCAACTTCGGCACATTGACCAGATACACTTCACGCTTGTCGCGCTTCACGGTGGTAAACTTGTGCGGCGTTTCCGGCGCTTTTTCGAGCGCGGGCAGTTTGAGTTCGGCCGCAAGCCGCCGGTCGAGTTCCGCCGGTTGCAGCGGGCCGTAGTAACGGATCCGGCACGGGTAGGACGGGAGTTTGGCGAGCGTTGCGATCAACTGCTCCGGCTTGAGCGCGTCAAGTTCGGCGTTGGACGGCTCCGCCATCAGCGGCGAATCGACGCCGTAGCGGGCGTAATTGGCCAGCCCCGAAAAAAGAATCGACTGCGGACGCTCACGCTCCATTTTTCGCGCGAGCTTGAGCGTCTCGACCATTTTTTTCAATGCGTCCGGATTGTCGCGCGTTTCGGTCAGGAGCTGGTGTGCGAGATTCAGCAGCGGGGCCATGTTTTTGGTCAGGCCCGAGATGTTCAAGTAAACCTCGTCGCGTCCGGAGGTCAAACTGATGTTGCCACTCAGACGGTAGAGCGCGAGGTTGAATTCCGGCGCGGTCATGCTCCGGGTGCCCGCCAGCATCGCGTAGGGCGCGGCGGCGCCGAGCAATCGGTCGTGATCGGTGCCGGCATCGAAGACCAAGGTCAGATTGAAGAGCTCGTTGCGTTTATTCGCCACCGCCGTCAGCGGGAGTTCTCGCCCTTGGTCGCGGTACGTGAGTTGTTCGCGCCGGACGTCGCGTTTGAGATCCGGGAATTCCAGATCGAGTTCCGGCGCGGGAATGGCGGTCAATTCCCGGTAAAAGTCCGAACTCGCGTCGCGGCGGATCGCAAGCGGCGTGATCGCCGGCTTGTCGAGTTTCACCCCCGGTTCGCGCGGCCCGGTCCGGCGGTAAAAAACAAAGCGGTCGCCGCCGAGATTTTGCCGGGCGAAATCGACGATTTCCTGTTTGGTCAGGCGCTCCATCCGCTTTAGTTTGTCGAGCTCATCGCTCCAGGCGCGGCCGGTCAGCGCGGCTTCAAGCATCCGGTTGGCGCGGGCGTAATTATCGGGAAGACTCCGGAGCTCGGCCAGCCGTTGGTGGTCGATGATCGCTCCCGGCAGCCAGTCCGGGAAGTCGCCTTTTTTGAGTTTGGCGATTTCGCCGTCGAGAAGTTCGCGGACCGCTTCCGGCTGAGTTCCGGCGGGAGCCAGCGCGCCGGCCATGATGGTCAGGATGCCGCCCTGAATGTCGCCGACCGAGGTGAAAGCGGCGGGGACTTTCTGCGGAATTTGCAGATTCTGGTCGAAGAGACCGGCACTGCCGTTGCTGAGAATCTTGGCAATGAGCTCGGCGAGATCGAAATCACGCCGGGTCGGGCGGTCGATCCGCCAGACCAGGAGCGCCATTGCGAAGTCGGGCTGGACGATTTCGCGGACGCTTTCCCCCTTGACCGGCGCCGGTATCGCGTCGAGTTTGGCCGGTTTCGGCGCGGCGGGGAGGGTGCCGAGTGTAGCTTCGAGCTGAGCCAGTGTCCGGTCGGGGTCGAAGTCTCCGGCGAGGATGACGTACATGTCGCTTGGCGTGTAGCGTTCGCGATAGAACTTCATGACCCGTTCCGGAGACGGATTCTTGAGGTGTTCCGGGGTGCCGATCAGGGGCCGGGCGGCGGGGTGTCCGGCGTAAACGGTCGAGAGCACCAGTTCCCAGAATTTGGAACTGGTGCGATCCTGCATCATGTTGTACTCTTCAAAGACGGTTTCGAGCTCGGTGTGGAACCCGCGGAAAACCGGATCGCGGAAACGCTCGGTTTCGAGCTTCATCCATTTGTGCAACTGGTTGGAGGGGACGGTGTCGAGGTATACGGTGCGGTCGAGCCCGGTATAGGCGTTGGTGCCGGAGCCGCCCATCGACTGGATGGCGCGGACGAATTCATTGGGGGCGGCATATTGGGCGGCGGCGGTTGAGAGCTGATCGATTTCGCGGTAAATTTCCCGGCGTTTGGCGGGATCGGCGGTTTTTTCGTGTTCCTGGTAGAGTTTTTCGATTTTGTCCAGCAGTACTTTTTCGGACTGGTAATCGGTGGTGCCGAGTTTCGAGGTGCCTTTGAAAAGGAGATGCTCAAGGTAGTGGGCAAGTCCGGTTTTGTCATTCGGGTCGTTCTGGCCGCCGGAGGGAAAGCCGATCATGGTCACCACCTGCGGCTTTTCGCGGTTGGGGGACAAATAGACGTTGACCCCGTTTGACAAGCGGCTGATCCGGACCTCATAGGGATCGCTTCTGACCGCCGCTTGCGGCGCACTTTGGCAGCCGATGAAACAAAGAACCGTGCCGAGCGCGGCGGACAGCAGAGCGAAACGCAATTTCATTTTTCCCTCCCGGAACAACAAGATAAACTTTTCTGCAATTCGTCATCAATATACCGTCGCCGCATGGCAAATGCAACGGTGACAACCGATGCGGCAAAGCGGCGACGGTCGAGACTATTTGGACGTGTTTTCGGTGAGAATCCTGCTCACCACCGGAGCGATCGAGCGGGCCATCAGCGCGAAACCGTAGTCGGTCGGATGGCTGCCGTCAACCGTGACTTCATCCCAGTCGTCGCTATTAATGACGGTGCCGCCGTCGAGGAAATAGATGTTCCGGTCGCCCTCGGCGCGGCGTTTCTCGACCAGTTCGCGCTGGACTTTGACGCTGGCGGCCTGGCCGGTCGAGCGCGGTGCTTCCTCGTTGCGGGCGTAGTCAAGCGATTCGCCGCCGGGACGGATGCGGCTGATCACCAGAATCGGAGTGGTCGGGTGACTCTTGCGCAAGACGTCGATGAAAACCGGCATGCTCGCGGCGATTTTTTCGGCCCCGCCCGAGTTGGCGTCGTAGTCGAGGACGAACATCGCCGGATTGGCGACTCGGGCGATTTCGGCGGCGACTCCGGCTTCGCCCTTGCCGTTGCCGGAGAAGCCGAGGTTGACTACCGGCCGGTTGAGCATGCGGCTGAGAATATTGGTGTAGGCCATCCCCGGCCGGGCGGCGCATCCGCCCTGGGTGATGGAGGTGCCGTAAATGACGATCGGACGGTCGTCGGCCCACGGCGTCGGGGCTTCCACTTTGGCTTTTTCGTCAAGGCCGATGTAGACCGATTCAACTCCGGCGTAGAGCGGGAAGTTGATTGTGAATTCGCGCATTTTGGGCCGGACCGTCTTGAACACCTGGGCGGTGTATTCGGGTGCTCCCGCCGCGAAGCGGGTGACGCCGAAAAAGCGCTGGCGGCCGGGTTCTCCGGCGTAGAGGTCAAACCCGGCAGTGCCGGTCTGGGCCATGTGGTACATCACGTTGTTGCCGCGCATTTTGACCTTGAGCACGATCCGCGAACTGTCGGTGCGGAAGGCCACCTGGCCCCCGGCGGTGTTCCAGGCGAGGTTCTCCACTCCGGGCGAAAAAGGTTCGGCGGGCTTGAGCGGCATCCGGCGGTAGACCTTGTCCCGGTCGCGGAAGAGAAAGCCGGTGAGCCGCAGCGGCGCATCGTCCGGCGAGAGAAAGCGCAAACCGTCTTCGTTGGCCGGGCGGATTGCCATATTGGGGTCGAGTTCGAGCGCGTTTTTGGGGGTGTCAGCTGCCATGGTCATGGTTCCTGTCATCATTGCCAGAGCGGTAAAAAGCTGGAGTCCGATTTTCATAGTCACTCTTTCCGGGGTTGAGGTTGCAAATTTTACGATAGTGTGTTTTTGGCCGGAATCAAGGCTTTGAATCGAAAATTAACCTGATTTTATGATTCGTTCCGGGTCAGGAAACGGATCGCCTCGGGGAGTTCGCTGAAGTTGTAGATGATGTAATCCGGCTCGGCGCCTTGCGATTTCCAGTCGCCCTGATTGGACTGGAAGAATACCGTTTTCATCCCGGTCTGGGCTCCGCCCCAGACGTCGCGGAACATGTCGTTGCCGATGAAAATCACTTCCGAGGGAGAAAGCCCGAATTTATCGAGCGCGACCCGGAACAGTCGCCGGTCGGGTTTGCGAAAGCCGAAATCGCTGGAGACGAGAGTAAATTCAAAGTCATTGCCGAGCCCGACCCGGCGGAGTTCGGGCAGCGCCCACAAACTTTGTCCGTCGGAAATCGCCGCCATCCGGTAGTCGGCGTGAAGTTCGTCGAGCACCTGGCGGACGCCGGGATAGAGTTCGAGCTTGAAGCGCGAACCGGCCCGGAAGGCTTCGGCAAGGAATTTCGGCAGCCAGCGTCGTTTTTCCTCGGGGATCGCCATTGTCGCCGCCGAACCGAAGCGGTCGAGAATCGCCTCAAAGACCGCGGTGACGTCGAACTCGGGGTACTCCTCCGAGCTCTCGCGCCGCTGGGTGCGGTTGTGGGCAAAGAAAAAATCGCGGACCGCCTCCGGTTTCAGGTGGACGCCGTAATAATCAAGCAGATTCGCCATCATCCGGTAGAGCTCGGAATTGCCCTCGTCGGTGAGAATGTCGATTACCGTTCCATTGAGGTCGAAAAGCAGTCCTTTGATCATCGTTGAAACTCCCTCAGGCAGATTCTTGCCTCATCAATCAATTGTTTGCGGTAATTCCAGTCGAGCCAGTTGTTTCGCGCGATCCGGAGCAGGGTCAAACCCATATAAAACGGCACCCGGCGCACGATCGCGGCGAAAGCCCGGTCGCGGTCCGGGAAGTGACAGGCGTATTCCCACAGAAAATGTCCGATGAATGGCTCCGCTCCGCCCCGGCTGCCGGTCTGCGAGTGGAAAAAGTGGGCCAGTTCCCCCGCCATCCGGCCGAGGTCAAAGACCCGGTCGGCCCGGCGCAATCGCTCAAGATCGTAGCTGATCACGTGCAAGCCGTCGCCGTGCATGAAGTTCTCCGGGGTGGCATCGCCATGCACCAGCACCGAGGCGTCCTCCCACATTTTCGGCTGGCCACGCCAGCAGTCCCGCAGGTGATAAAGTTCGCCAAGGTCGCCGTCAAGGCCGCAGTCGCGGATTCTCGCGAGCAAAGTTTCCATATACCAGACCGCCTCGGTGAAATTGACCCGGTTCTCCGGCTTGGCGGTGCGGTTGTGCAAGGTGGCAAGAAAATAGGCCAGCGCGGTGAGTTTGCCGTAGAGCAGCGCGTGGTCGCCGGTCCGGATCGCGCGCTCGATGATCGAACTCAGGAGTTCGCCGTTGCAGAACTCGGTCACCAGCAATTGATTGAGGCCGGGATTGCACCCGAGCGGACGGGCGATGTAGTGGGGGCTTCCGGCGAAGCCGAGGTCGCGGAGCATCCGCAAGTGGCAGCACTCGCGGTTCAGCCGCCGTCCGGCGGCATTGGCGTCGTGCTCCTGGCCGGACAGGAAGAATTTCCCGATCACCCGGGTTTTTGAATATTTGTCCTCATAAAGGTAGACCGCATTGGAGCCGTTGAGCCGGTAAACCCGGTAATCAACGTCGCGGTGGTCGCTCAACTGCGGCTGAATCTCGTACTTGAGGTACTGATAAAGCATATCGGAAGACGGCAGGTGGCCGAGGTACTGCATACTGTTTCTCCGGGTGATTAACACAAAGATACCCGTTCTTCAGCAAAATGCAAATACCCCGCTTGTTCTTTTCGGCAGGTTTCGGGCGTCAGGGCCCC
>JBFWIO010000209.1:0-6118 GCA_050255955.1 Victivallaceae bacterium | reverse complement strand
TTTTGTAATCAAAAATAAACAGTTGCCCTCCAATTTTGACTGGAAAAATCGAAAATAGAGGTTATATTAGTTTTGTGAATTTCGGAATAGCGGAGGGCTGCTCTGAAAACGGTGCACTTAATTTCGAAAGTGGGGTGTCCTATGGCAAAGAAAAAAGAAACCGGGTCGGAAATTTCAACGACGGCGATCCGCCGCAGAGTGGAGTTTGTGATCGAGGCCGGCCAAGGGAAAACCGTCGCTGTCGCCGGTTCTTTCAACGACTGGGACCCGACCGCCAAAATTCTCGCCGACAAAAAGAACGAAGGCGTTTATCGCGGTGTGCTGATGCTCGCTCCGGGCGAATACGAGTATAAATTCGTAGTCGACGGCGACTGGCGGATCGACGAAAACAATCCGTGCTTTGCCTCCAACGATCTCGGCACGCTCAACAGCGTGCTCAAGGTGGAAGTCAAATAAAGGCCGGGTTCGCCATTATGATGAAGAAATCGTCATCTTGGCGGTTTCCGGCCCTTGAATTCCGGCAAATATGCAAGTAAGGTACTGTTGCCCGTATTTCCAACGGGCGACAGTTTTTTTTATTTTTTTGAAAAATTCCGGGAAGAAACAATTATGAGCGTCAAGTTATTCAACGTCTCTCCCTGCATGCCCAAGGAACTCAAGTTCCTTGAAAAGCTTTCCAACAACATGTGGTGGTGCTGGCACCCGTTGGCGATTGAGCTCTTTGTGCGTATCAATCCCAATCTATGGCGTGAAGTCGAGGGCAACAGCCGCCGCTTCCTCGGGCTGGTGCCGCAAGCCAGGCTGGAGGAGCTTGCCCATGACGCGGGGTATTTACGGCAGCTTCGCGCGGTTCAGACCGAGTTCGAAAGGGCGGCGCCTGACAACCTCGAAATCGCCTCGCGCCGGATCGCCTATTTTTCGATGGAGTTCGGGATTCACGAGAGCGTGCGGATTTTCTCCGGCGGCCTCGGCGTGCTCTCCGGCGACCATCTCAAGGCCGCCTCCGACCAGACCCTGCCGCTGGTCGCGGTCGGTCTGCTGTACCGGCAGGGCTATTTCCGCCAGATGCTCGACCGCAACGGCTGGCAGATCGAGCACTATCCCGAAAACGAAATCCACAATATGCCGCTTGTCCGCGCCCGCGACACCCAAGGAAAGAGCATCACCATCTCGGTTGACCTCAAAGATCGCGAGCTTTTCGCCGCCGTCTGGGTGCTCTGGGTCGGCAATATCCCCTTGGTTCTGCTCGATACCGAAATTCCGCAGAATCCCCCCGAGCTACGCGAAGTCACCTGGCGGCTCTACGGCGGCGACGAACAGATGCGGCTTCACCAGGAACTGCTGCTCGGCGTCGGCGGGTTCAAAGCGTTGATCGCGCTCGGCTGCGAGCCCGCGGTCTGCCACATGAACGAGGGCCACGCCGCCTTTCTGTCGCTGGCCCGGATCGAGCACATGGTGAAAAAAGGCCTCGACGCCGACACCGCGCTCGAAGTGGTCTGGCGGACCAATGTCTTCACCACCCATACCCCGGTGCCGGCGGGCAACGAGGTGTTTCAGATTTCGCTTTTGCGCCCCTACCTCGACGTTCTTGCCCGCAAGGCCAACATGGACGTCGACCGGATCATCCGCTGGGGCATCCCGGTCAATGAGCGTGACCATGGCACCAATGTCTCGATGACCGTGCTCGGACTGCGCTTGGCCAACTACAGCAACGGGGTGAGCAAACTGCACGGCGAGGTCGCCCGCGCGATGTGGCAGTCGCTGTGGCCGCAGCGCTCGCTCGGCGAAATTCCGATTACCCATATCACCAACGGCGTGCATATCCCGTCCTGGATTTCGTCGCGGCTGCGGGTGATTTTTGACCGCTATCTGGTGCCCAACTGGATGTTCAATCCGGACAAGGCACAGCTGGCGCAGTCGGTCTTCAACATTCCGGACGACGAACTCTGGATGGGCCACGAACTCTGCCGCCAGGGCATGATCCGCAAAGCGCGGCTGGTGCTCCAGCGCAGCGCAATGATGGCCTGCGAAATTTACAACCGTCACAATTCGAGCAAATCGCTGCTCGATCCCGATGTGCTGACCATCGGCTTCGCACGTCGTTTCGCGACCTACAAGCGCGGCACGCTGATTCTTCGCAATCCGGAGCGGCTGCTGGCGCTTTTGCGCAACAAACAGCATCCGGTCCAGTTCGTTTTCGCCGGCAAGGCCCATCCCGCCGACGAGGGCGGCAAGCGTCTGATTCAGGAGCTGATCCAGTTCGCCCGCAACAACGGCGTCCAGGACCGGCTGGTCTTCCTTGAGGACTACGACATCGCGATGGCCCGTTCGCTGGTACAGGGCGTGGACGTCTGGCTCAACAACCCCCGCCGGCCGCAGGAGGCCAGCGGCACCTCCGGGATGAAAGCGGCGATCAACGGCGTGATCAACTTCAGCATCCTCGACGGCTGGTGGGCCGAAGCCTGGACCCCGGAATGCGGTTGGGCGATCCCCGGCAACGACAACTACACTGATAACGAAGACGCCGACAACTGCGAGTCGCGCGCGCTTTTTGACGTTCTCGAAAACGAGATAGTTCCCTGTTTCTATGAGCGTTCCGGCGGCGAAATTCCGCTGCGCTGGGTGCGCCGGATGAAGGAATCGATCGTCATGTCGCTCGGCAATTTCTCCAGTGCCCGGATGGTCAGTCAGTACAACGACATGTTTTATGAACCGGCAATCGCCTCTTATCAGCATCTGATGAACGAGGATGCCAAATTCGCCCGCGAACTGGTCAAGCGCAAATGGCGGCTGATCGACAATTTCAGCAAATTGAGCATCAGCCGTCCCGAAGTGGGGGTCAATCTCGACAACGCCCACGTCGGCGACTGTTTCAAAATTGCGGTGCGCGCCACCCTCGGAGACCTTGCCCCGGAAGAGGTCAAGGTCGAGGCCTACTGCGGTAACGTCAACATCCACAACGAAATCGTCAACGGCAAGCCCCAGGTGATGTCGTTTCTCGAGCGTCTTGGCACCGGAGAATACGTCTATGAGTGCGAACTGGCCTGTGATTCTCCCGGTCGTTTCGGGCTGACCGCGCGGATCACCCCCGCCGGCGATGACTGGAACAACAGCGTGCCCGGCTTCATCTGCTGGCCGAAAGACTGAGCGGAGAGCCGGAAAGGGGGTGCCTGATGGGAAAGAACAGCAAAAAGAAACCGAGAATTCTGATCGTCACGCCGGAGATTACCTATCTGCCGGAAGGCATGGGCAATATGAGCAACCAGCTCAAAGCCAAGGCGGGCGGACTCGCCGATGTGTCGGCTTCGCTGGTCGCGGCGTTGTTCCGCTGCGGGGCCGACGTCCATGTGACGCTGCCTCACTATCGCCGGATGTTCCACGTCGATGTGGGAAAATTGATCAGCAATGAACTGCGGGTGTATTTGAGCAACCTTTCCAACAACCGGGTGCATCTCGCCGAGGATCGGATTTTCTACTACCGCGACGCGGTTTACAGCAATTACTCCAATGAGAGTATGCTCTCGGCCCTGGCTTTTCAGCGCGAGGTGATCAACAACATCATTCCCCACGTCCGGCCCGATTTGATTCACTGCAACGACTGGATGACCGGATTGATTCCGGCGATGGCGCGGCGGATGGGCATTCCCTGCCTCTTCACCGTCCACAACATCCACACCCAGCATGTCACCATGGCGGCGGCCGAGGATCGCGGCATCGACACCGCCGAGTTCTGGAATTATCTCTTCTTTGAGCGTCCGCCGTACAACTACGAGGAGAGCCGGTCGAACAACCGGATCGATATGCTGACCAGCGGTATTTTCGCCGCCCACTTCATCAATACGGTCAGTCCGACTTTCCTGCGCGAAGTGGTCGAGGGCTGCCATCCCGATTTGATTCCGCCGCAGATTCGCGGCGAGATGGCGAGCAAGTTCAATTCCGGCTGTGCCGGAGGGATTCTCAACGCACCCGACGAGTCGAGCGATCCCGAGATCGATCCATATCTCGTCGAGAACTTCTGCGCCGCCACGCTGGTCTCCGGCAAAGCCGCCAACAAGGCCGCTTTTCAGGAACGCACCGGGCTCGATGTGGTTCCCGACGCGCCGCTTTTTTTCTGGCCTTCGCGGCTCGATCCGATCCAGAAGGGCTGTCAGCTGCTGGCTGAGATCATGTATGCCCTGATCAATAAATACAACGACCGCCATCTCCAGATCGCGATCGTCGCGAACGGCAGTTTTCAGCAGGTTTTTCATCAGATCGCGGCGTTTCACGATTTGCGGGGGAGGGTGGTGGTCTGCGATTTCGACGAAGGGCTTTCGCACCTCGGGATAGCGGGTTCGGATTTTCTGTTGATGCCGTCGCGTTTTGAGCCATGCGGGCTGCCGCAGATGGGGGGGCAGTACTACGGCACGCTGCCGATCGTTCACGATACCGGCGGCTTGCACGACACCGTCGAGCATCTCAACCTCGCCGCCGGCACCGGCAACGGCTTCCGGTTTGAAACCTACGACTCCGGCGGCCTCTTCTGGGCGGTTGACGAAGCGATCCGCTTTTTTGACCTGCCGCTTGAGGAAAAGACCGCGGTGCTGGAGCGGGTGATGCATCAGGCGCGGGTGCGGTTCAATCATGATGTCACCGCCAAGTCCTATATCAATATTTACGAAACCATGCTCGACCGTCCGTTGTTGAGCTGAGCTGCGAAGGAATACGCGATGATTGCTGCTTCATCGAACGCGCCTTTGCCGTTGGCGGCTGACCCGTGGCTTTGGCCGTACTCGGGCGCGCTGGAGCGGCGGCGGGCTCACTTCGCGGCAGTACGCCGGCGGTTGCTCGGCGGCGGGGCGGCAAATCTTGCCGATTTTGCTTCGGCGCATGAATACTATGGGCTTCACCGCCGTCCCGGCGGCTGGGTTTTTCGCGAATGGGCGCCGCATGCCACCGCGCTGACGCTGGTCGGCGATTTTTCCCAATGGCGTTGCGAAAAGCGCTTTGAGCTCCGGCGGCTCAACGCCGACGGCGACTGGGAGCTTGAGCTTGATGGCGACGTGCTGAAGCACCAGATGCACTATCTTCTTCGTATCCAATGGCCCGGCGGGGAGGGGATGCGGATTCCGGCTTATTGCCGTTACGTCGTTCAGGATTCCGTGACCAAACTCTTTGCCGCCGCGGTCTGGCATCCCGATCGGGCCTACCGTTTCCGTCACGCCCCGGTTGCCGCTCCGGCGGCGCCGCTGATCTACGAAGCCCACATCGGGATGGCCCAGGAGGAGCCGAAGGTCGGCTCGTTCGGTGAATTCCGCGAGAAAATCCTGCCCCGGATCGCCCGTTCCGGGTACAACACGTTGCAGCTGATGGCGGTGATGAATCACCCTTATTACGGTTCTTTCGGCTATCATGTCGCAAGTTTCTTCTCGATTGCCGACCGTTTCGGCACGCCGGAGGAGTTCAAGGAGCTGGTTGACGCCGCCCACGGATTGGGGCTGCGGGTGATTATCGACCTTGTCCACTCCCACGCGGTGCGCAATGAAGCCGAGGGGCTGGCCCGTTTTGACGGCAGCCGCAGCACCTATTTCCACGCCGGGGAGCGCGGCGAGCACTACGCCTGGGACTCGCTCTGCTTTGACTACGGCAAAGACAAGGTGCTTCATTTCCTGCTCTCCAATTGCCGTTTCTGGCTCGATGAATACCATGTTGACGGCTTCCGTTTCGACGGGGTGACCAGCATGCTTTATTTCCACCACGGTCTCGGCAAGTGTTTCACCTCCTATGACGACTATTTCGGGGGCGAGGTGGACGAGGATGCGTTGACCTATCTTGCGCTCGCCAACGAAGTGATCCATCAGGTCCGGCCCGACGCGATTACGGTTGCCGAGGATGTCAGCGGGATGCCGGGCCTGGCGGCTTTGCGCCGCGACGGCGGCTGCGGCTTCGACTACCGCCTGGCGATGGGGGTGACGGACATGTGGTTCAAACTTTTCGACATTCCGGATGAAATCTGGAGTGTGGCGATGATTTTTTACGAACTCATCAACCGCCGCCGTGATGAGAAAACGATCAGTTACGTCGAGTGTCACGATCAGTCGATCGTCGGCGGACAGACCGCGATTTTCCGGCTGGCCGG
>JBFWIO010000208.1:0-6126 GCA_050255955.1 Victivallaceae bacterium | reverse complement strand
ATACCTTTCGCCGCAATTGTGAATGACTACACAAACAGATCAGTTGTATCACTTTATCGGTCTTATTATCAGCATTTAGGTTGATATTTTATAGATTTTCTCTATAATTATTGACAGAAAAAGATCAAACCGAAAGTGATTTGTCATGAAAAGAAAACCGATCATCGCCGAACCGCTTATCGACTACATCCGCGCCCAGATCGTATGCGGCAGTTACCCGCCGGGCTCGCAGATACCGTCGATCCGGCGGTTGGCGGCAAAGTTTGAAATCAGCTACGGCGCGGCGATCCGCGGGGTCGATTATCTGGTTGAGGCCGGATTGCTCAACAAATCCGCTCAGCGCGGGGTTTTTGTCAATTTTCCGCCAAATCCGGCCGCCGCCAGCGCGGCGCGGCGGTGCATCGGCATCGTCATCGTCAATCCCGAACTGGTATCCTCCGGGATGTTCTATACCGCTTTGCGGGCGATCGAGTCGGCGGCGTTGACCGGCGGTTATGCGCTGCTGGTCGAGCCCCTCAATGTCGACGAGTATCCGATCGACGAGCGCTGGAACCGGGTCAATCAAACCTGTTCGGCGGTCATCATCCTGCAGGAGATCGACCAGTCTTGGCAACAGCTGCCGTTCACCATCCCGGTAGTCGGGGTACTGGTCGAGAACGATTATGAAGGCACCATCACCACGGTCGGGATCGACCCCTTCAACATCGCCGAACGGGCCGCCGTTTTTTTTCTCCGCAACGGCGTCAAAGAGGTCGAAATCATTTCGGTGGACAAGCCGGTTTATAACCGCCGCGGCAAAATCTTCGCCGAACGCTTCTCCGAAGCCGGTCAAATCACCGCTTGGCACACCTCCTCGTCAAAACATCCGACCGTGATCGATTATCGCCCCGACCGAGGCTATTTTTTTACTTCGGACAACACCTATCACTATTGTGCCGAAGCGTATGCCGCTTCCCGCGGAGGCAAGCTCCCGGCCGAACTCGCGGTGGTGCTGGCGGTGGACGGCAAAAGTCTGGTCTGTCCCTGGTTGCACCGCTGTCCGACGATTGCGGTCGACTGGAGCGAAGTCGGGCGGATCGCCTTTGAGGAGTGCGAACGCCTGATTCTTTCCAAACCCCGCGGCCCGCGCCGGATTTACCTGCCGGGGAGACCGGCGCGAACCGAATTGATTCCTGGTGTTTCGACACCCGTTATAAAAAAAAGAAAGGAAAGTCCGATGAAAAGTTCCAACCGTAAATTTACCTTGATCGAGTTGCTGGTGGTGATCGCCATCATCGCCATTCTGGCGTCCATGCTGTTGCCCGCGCTGGGCAAAGCCCGCGACCGCGGCCTTGCTATCAAATGCACCGGCAACCTCAAGCAGATCGGGACGGCTTTCGTCCAGTACACTTTGAACAACAACGACTACGTCGGTTGGAGCTACAGCGGCCCGATTGCAGGCACCGCTTATCGCGGGAATTTCTACGCTTTCCTCTACCCCTATCTTGCGGGAAGCGCCTACCCGGTGGAGAACATCGCCAACAAGACCCCGTTTTATTACAAACCCTACATCTGCCCCACCAACCGTTCGCAGCGATATTACAACAACGACTACGCGGTGTCCAATTACGGGGTCAACAATTACGCGGTGGTCGCGAATGAACCCTCGACCTTCCTCTTCGGCTACAGCACCAGCCGCAACCCGCGCAAAATTATCCAGGTCAAACTGCCGGGCCAGATGTTCGCCTTTGCCGACGGCTGTCCGTTTATCACCGTCACCACCACCACGTCAACTTGGAACACCGGCGGCAGCTCGATGATCGCCACCCCCGATATGGCGCTCGACGTCGCCGAGACCCGGCACAGCGGGCGGGTCAACGCCGCCTTCTTCGACGGTCATGTCGAGTCGCGCGACGTGCTCGGCAAGCTTTGCAGTTCGACCGCGCCGGTGGAGATGAACCTTTTCGTTCGGGGAAGAACGATCTATTGAGAATCATTTTGTTGGGCAACCGGAAATTTGTAAATGGAGATTGATGAGATGAGTAACGAAGTTCGCCGCCCCGGCGACTGGTATCAGGACGATTTGTTTAAACTCGCGTGTTGTTTTCACTTCCACCGCTTCGAGCCGGTGGGAGCAAACTGGGATGCCGAAGCCTATCTCGCGGCGCTGCGGTGTGCCGGGGTCAAGGCGGTGACGCTGGAGGCCAAGGATTCGCTCGGCTATCGCTACTATGAGGCAAAACATGGAGTCAAGCATCCGCTGGTCAAGTCCGACTATTACGGCGAGCGCGCCCGGGTGCTGCGCGAAAACGGGATCAAGGTAATCGCCTATTTCGGGCTCGGCGACGACTCGGCGGCATTCGAAAAGCGGCCGGAACTGCGGATGGATCTCGGCGACGGCAAACTGCCGCCGGTTCACAGCGTGGACAAGACCGACCGGGCGAATCTCAATTCGCCTTATTTCGAGGAGATTTTCCTGGCCGAGGTCAGGGAGTTTCTCGCCGCCTATCATCCCGACGCGATCTGGCTTGATATTTTCACCGCCGATCCCTACTGGGGCCTCAGCTGCGACCACTGGACGGCGAAGCTTTTTGAGGAACGCACGGGCCGTAAATTGCTGCCGCCCGATCAGGATCCCGCGCCCCGCGAGACCGCCCGTTTCTTTATCCGTTACGCCGAGGAGATGCGCAAACGCATTTACGACGAGCTCAAAAAGATTTCGCCGGAAACGCTGGTCGCGATCAACAGTTCCTTTCGCTATCCGCGCCGGGAGGGGATCGTGACCGATTTCCTGAGCCGCGACACCTATTGGGGCTATTGCGGCGAGATCGTCGAGTCTGGATATTACGCCCGGCTCTGGAGCGCGACCGGCAAACCGTCCGAAATCATCTCCCCCGCCTATCGCTGGTGGGGCGAGAAAGACCGAAAATCGGCCTGGCAGATCGAGCGCGAAGCCGCTTCGGCGCTGGCCGCCGGCAGCACCTATATGTGTTATTGGGTACCGCGCGCCGACGGTGTGATGAATCCGCGGATGTGCGCCGAGATCGGCGCGGTTCGCGGCAAACTCGAAGCGCAGTCGGCATGGTTCAAAGCGGGACAGCCGCTTCCCGACCTTGCCCTTTTCACCTGCTCTGCTTCCGAAGAAGAGTTCAGCTGCCGCTTCATCGAGACCAAGGCCAAAGGCGATTACCGAGCCCAGACCAACGACCGCTATTTCGCCCAGGACTTCGAGTGCGCCGCCCGTTTTTTCACCCGGCACGGCTATAACTACGGCGTCCAGACCGAGTTGACGCTGGAGCATTTCCTCAAAAGTCATCATTCGCAATGTCTGGTCGCCCCTCATCTCCCGGTGCTTGACGACCGCAGTCGCGAGCTGCTGCTCGAGTTCGTGCGGGGAGGGGGGCTGCTGGTGCTCACCGGCGCGGTCGATCCCGGCCTGGCGGCGGCGATCGGACTTGCCGCGAGCGAGCGTCCCGGTCCCGAGCGCGCCTATGTCCGCTCCGCGACCACGCTGAATTCGGCGGTGCTCGGCGGGCTCGACATCCCGGTGCCGGTGCCGTTTCAACTCGCCGGACTCGCCGGCGGTGAAACACTGCTCGAAGTCGCTCCGCTCCTCAATGAATCCCATTTCGCTGCCGGCGACTGGTTCAACTGGGGCTACCCCGACGCCGATCTCGCGGCATACGGCTTCGGTGCGGGGGTGACAAGCGTCGGCAAAGGCAAGGTTCTCTATTACGCCTTCAACCCCTTCTTTTCCTACGCTCACGAACCCTCGGTTGAGACGGCGGCCTTGATCGCCGACCCGCTCGCCGCCGCCGGATTCCGCCCGGCGGTCAAGCTCGTTGAAGCGCTGCCGGTCGAGCTTCTGCTGCGCGGCGATGAAATGGCGGGGAAGTTCTGGTGTCACCTGATCAACCACACCGAAGCCTTCGAACCCGGTCGGAAACTCCGGTTCTTCCCCGGTGAATTTGCCGTTCCCCTGCGCAACTTCGTTTTTGCGGCGACCGGTCCGGTTCCCGCCGGGGTGAGGCTCCAGCCGGGAAACCGGGAGCTTGCGGTGAGTGCGACGGCGGACGGTTGGCAAACAACTCTTCCTGAGCTCGGGGCTCACGCCATCGTCGAGTGGACGTTTTCACGATAACCATATTTTTCAAAGGAAATTCAATATGAAGAAAACCATTTCCGTGTTGATGTTGCTGCTGGCGGCGATCGCCTGGAGCGCCGAGTCGGTGACCATGTATGCCGCGCCGCGGGCTTGCGGTGACGGCGGCGGCCTGACTTCGGACAATGCCGCCGCGCTGTCGGATCAGCAATTCTGGGCCGCGGTCAATGCGAAACTCGCCCAAACCCCGGTCCGGGTCGAACTCGCGCCCGGCGCTTATGAGATCAGTTTCAAGGGTAAGCGTTCCAACGCGGTTCGCCTGACCGGCATCGGCAACGAAACCAATCAACTGGTGATTGCGGGAGCCCCGGGCGGCGGCTCGGTATTCGGCCGCAGCATTGCCGACGACCAGACCCGGACGATCAAAAATTACCTTCACTTGTGGGTGCTTTCCCAGTGCCGGAATGTCGCTCTTGAGGAACTTTTTTTCACCGGTCCCGGGGTCTGCGGTTACGTCATGCAGATTCTCGATTCGCAGGATATCACCATTCGCAACTGCGAGTGGCGCGATATGAGGGGTGTCTATTTTGCCGCCGCCGGTGCTCACGGCGAAAAAACCCGCAATGTGCTTTGGGAAAATTGCACCTTTGCCAATCTCGGCATCGACAGTCACGCCCACATGCTTTACAATGCCAACAAAGCCGCCGGGCTGACCGTCCGCAATTGCAAATTTTCCGATTGCACCGGCGACTACATCCGGTTCCGGAACGGTAATGACGACATCACTGTCGAAAACTGCGACTTTATGAACTCCGGGGAAATCGAACCGGTGTGTCCGTTTCTCTCGATGCCGCTCTTTGTCGATTTCGACGAGCCGAAGCATTACGAGTATTTCGCCAAAAAAGTGACGATCCGGAACAATCGCTTTATTTTTGCCAAAGTTAATCCGCGCAACATCGTCCTGACCTATCTTCACGCCGGTTACAATCCCCCCGGCCGGCAGTATCTCCTGGGGAAGGCCGATATCGCCAAGCTCGACCAAATGAGCGTCGCCGAGGGCCGCAAATTTCTCGGCGAACGGCTGGGCTCCGATCTCGACGACATTGTCATTACCGGTAACAAGATCGTCAATTCGCCGATGGTGGTGGTCTATCAGTCGCAGCCCAACTGGGGGGCGGAGAAGAAATTCCCGAAAGAAGAGTACAAGACCGAAACCGTGCTCAACCGCTTCTTCGGTTTCTGACCGGGAAACCAAAATGCCGGCGGGCGGGAGATTCCCGTCCGTTTTTTTTGTTTTTTTCTGTTTTTTTGCTTGACAAGTTGCACTATTGTCGGTACATTGTACTTTAAATATGACAGATGCGATCAAATGTCGAGGCGATATGACGGAAAGAAAGAAAAGACGGTCTCCGATCATGGAGCGGCTGATCGCCGATATGAAACGGCGGATCGGCGGCAATGAATTTGCGGTCAACTCCCTGATGCCGTCGATCCGGACACTGGCGGCGCATTATTCGGCAAGCCCCAGCACGGTTGAGGCGGCATTGCGCGAAATGTGCGAACTTGAGCTGCTTCAGCGGGTGCCGCGGCGCGGATTTAAAATTCTCGGCCGCCAAGTCGAGCAACGGGGACGGATTGCCATTCTGCATCAGGCGTATGGCATGCTCGACCCCCGGCCGGCCATCGCCGCGGCGATCTGCGACCGGCTCGAATCGCTCGGCTACCAGTGGGACGAGTTCGATCTGATGGTTCGGCGTCCCGAGCCGGATTTTCTCAAAAAGAACTATGCGGCGGTGATCTTTGCCCGCCAATTGCACCTCTCCGACTATCCCGATTTGTTGGCCGCGCACGGCATCATTCAGGTGATTGCCGGACGCGAAACCGATATCGGCACTCCGTCGAGTTTCGTTGACCGGCAAAGTTTGATCGACGCAACCGTCCGGATGCTTTTTGCGATGGGCCACCGCGACATCACGCTGGTAGTCCGCGACACCGGCAAGTATTTTTATCCGGCGATGCTGGATACGTATCGCCGGGTGTTCGCA
>JBFWIO010000207.1:0-6159 GCA_050255955.1 Victivallaceae bacterium | reverse complement strand
TTTGCCGCCATCGCCCGCGAAAACCGTTGCTACATCGCCTATTCGGCGGCACGCAAACTCGCCGACGGAAGCTACCGCAATTCAACCCAGCTGCTTGGCCGCGACGGCGAAGTGGTAGGGATTTACAACAAAAACCACCTCGTGATCAACGAGACCTTGAAGGGCGGCATTCTCTGCGGCAAAGATGCTCCGGTCTTTGAAACCGACTTCGGACGGGTGGCGATGGCGATTTGTTTCGACCTCAATTTCCACGAATTGCTGGAGAAATACGCGCCGCAGCGGCCTGATCTTTTGGTCTTTTCGTCGATGTATCACGGCGGGTTGATGCAGAATTACTGGGCGTATCACTGCCGGAGTTATTTTGTCGGGGCGATTGCGGGACTGGAGAACAACATCATCAATCCGGTGGGAGACCGGGTCGCGCATTCGACCAATTACATCAAACGGATTTCAGCGTCGATCAACCTCGACTACCAGGTGGTTCACCTCGACGAAAACTGGCAGAAGCTGCAGGATGTCAAAAAGAAGTACGGCCGCGGCGTGACCATCTACGATCCCGACTACGTCGGCGCTGTGCTGCTCTCAAGCGAGCTTGACGACGTCACCAGCCGGCAGATGGTCGAGGAATTCAAGATCGAGCTGTGGGACGAATACTACAAGCGGAGCATGGATCACCGCCACGCGCCGGGCAATATCGAGCCCTGAAGTCAATCGGCTCCCGGATAACCTCGCCGGCGACTTCCTGACGCGGTCGCCGGCCGCACTGCGGCTTTGACTGGTGCCAGCACGGCGACTCCGTACGACGGAGGGCGGGGTTGGCGCTTCGCGCTTTTTTCCCTTTCTCCGTGCCTCCGTGCCTCCGTGCCTCCGTGCCTCCGTGCGAAACACTCTCCCCTGTCACGCCCGGACTGCTTCGCTCAATCGCGCGTCGCAATTCGCGTTGCTCTTGCGCCGCTTGTTTCGCTCTCGCAGAGTAGTGTGAGCTCCGCTCACGCAGGGGGGAGCGCTTCGCTTAGCTTCGCTCCGGTGGTGCCGGAGCGACCAGGGGTGTTCGCCCCCTGGACGGCGACTCCGTACGACGGAGGGCGGGATTGGGCGCTTCGCGCTTTTTTGTTTTTTTTCTTTTATTATTTTTTCGGCGGGAGCTCGTACTTGGCAAATTCTCGTCCGCACCCGAAGTACAACGTATTCTCCCGGCACCCTCCCCCCGCCGTTATCCCAAATTCCCCACGCGCCAACAGCCTCGCCGTCAACGTCACCGGGTCAATCTCCTGAATCCCGTTGTACTGCAGCAACAGCAACCGCCCGTCCCCACTCTTCTGCAACGCATTCCGCGGCGGCGTCCCCAAACCCGCCACACTGCTCCGCGCCAACACCGCAAACGTCTCCGGATCCAGCGCCAGCAACTCCCCGTTGGCCGTTACCGCCACCAGTTTGCCATTCCAAAGTTCCACACTCACCACCTCGGTGACCCCCGGCAACTCCAGCTTCTTCGACACCTTGCCCGTCTTCCAGTCCAGCCGGAACAACGACGCCTGATCCACTTGCTTGTACCCGCCCCCCGGCGCCGCATTGCTGGTCCCCCCGACAATGTCGCCACCCGGCAAAAATCGGAACGCAATACAACTCTCTCCCGGCATCCAGCCCGCAATCTCCCGGTTCTCCCCGGTCGAAAGATCGTGAATCCCGAACCCTCCGCCGTTAAGTCCGTAATTGGCATACCCCGCAATCACCACGTGTTTGCCGTCAGGATGAATATTGATCGCCCGCGGCCGGGTCACCAGATCCTTCCAGCGCCCAAGTATCCGCGGATTGTCCGGCACTTTGTCCGGCACCGCGTCGCGGCGCGGCTCCTTTTCCAGGGCCAGGCCGACTATGCCGAACCAGGCGCGGCCGCCGGGGTTGGCGTCAACCGTAAAAACGGCATCGCAACTCCCTTTTTTGAGCCTGAACGGCCCCAGCGCCACCATCGGTGACGGACGATCCACCAGATTCTGAAGATTGCGCTTGAATTCTTTGCCCTCAAACGCCAGCTTCACCGTTCCATAGTTGCCGTTTTCAAAAAACTGACAGTTGAGGTAATATTCCCCGTCCGCCTCGACCGTCAGCGGGAAACGGAATTCCGCCCCGTTGCCCCCGCCGTTGCAGAAAAGAATCGGCGGCGCATTCAACGCCGACACCGTACCGCCGCGATAACTTCCCGCCATCGCCAGCTCCGACGGCGTCGCGCCGAACCGGGTCAGCCCGTTGCTCCCGAAACGGATCGGCAGTTTGGGATCGTACACCCAAAGCCGCCCGCCCGCGTATTCACAGGCGAAAAGCTTGTCGGCGCTCGCCGTCATGTTGCAGAAGTTGCCCCCCGACACAATCGGATTGGGGCCGTGGTCGACGATCTTGCCGCTCGCGGTGTCGAGCTCGACGAAGTGCATCGGGTGGCTGGTCGAGCCGTAGAATTTACCGCCCGGCCCCATCGCGAGACTGGTGAAGTCGAGCCCGCCCGACTGATAATCGAATTTGAGGACGCGAAGCTTGCCGTTCTTTTCCCGCACCAGCGCCTCCTTGGTATAAAGGTCGAGCCCCGCCACCCGCGTCCCGTCGCCGAAATCGGGTAGCCGGTTGCCGTATTTGGCACCTTTGATCGGTTTCGGCGCGGCAACCTTGGCAACCGCTTCGACAATCTTGCCGTCGAGAAGTTTGACCTGAAAGTCGCCGAAACGGCCATAAGCGTAACCGTCGTCGCCGGTCACCACCGCGGCCGAACCGAGTTTGCGCTTGTCCTCCGGCAGGATCGGCAGCACTTCGCCGGTCGCCGGGTTGAGGGCGATGATGTTCGCCCGGGCGGTGCCGATCCCGGCGTAAACAAAACCGTTCTTGTCGGTGGCGAGTTCATAAATATACTTCTCGGTCTTGTCCACCGACCCGTAAACCCGGAATTTGCCGGTCGCGGGGTCATACTGGGTGATCCCGGCATTGGGATAGGATCCGAGGTAAATTTTGCCGTCCGGCGCCTCGGTGTAGACCATAAAGTGAACCGTGGCCGGATCAGGCTTGCCGAGATAGCGGGTTTCCCGCGAATTGACGTCGAACTCCAGCACGTGCCCGCCGGCCTGATCATAGTAGAACTTCCCGGCCGAACTCAGGATCGAACCGAAGTTGTCGCCCTGCCGGACTTTCTCCGGATTGAAATACTGTTTGGTTTCGCCCGACTCGACGTCGGTGTAGAGCAAATACCCGCGCGGGCCATGATCCTGCGGCCGGGTCAGAATGAAGCGGTTTCCTTTGGCGTCACGGGCGGCAATCATGCTCCGGACTTCCGCGGAGCGGGCGCCGACGCCGAGTTTGGTAAACCCGGCGGCGGTTACATCGGCACCCGCGGTCACTCCCCCAGACGGATGTTCTCGATTTTGGCGCTGAAATCCTTGAGCGCGTTGCCCCTGCTTCCGATGAAGAATTCAAGCTTGGCCAGCTCGGGCTTGGCGTCCGGCTTGACCAGCGCCGCCTCCCAGTTGAGCCCGGAGGAGTTTTTGCCGGGCGTCAGCACGAATTCGCGCGGCGTGGCGGCAAGCTGGTTGCTCCAGCTCATAAAGGAGAGAATGCACTGCTTGTCGGCGTTGTAGCCGCGAACATAAAACGCACCGGTCTCCTTGGGATTGGCGGTCGAAGCAGTGAAGAGGAGACTTTTGCCGGTGATATCGCCGGTAAAGGGAAGCTCAAAGCGGAAATAGGTGACGTCCTTGTCGGTCGCGTTGGCCGAGCCTTTGGCTTTGGCGGTGATCACGTTGTTTTCCAGCGAGGCGACGCCGGGGCCCTCGCCCTTGAGCACGGTTCCGGAAGCCGGCGGCGCGGGAAGCTTGCTCTCGACCAGTTTGAAGTCGCCGACGTGAACGTTCATCGGCTTCGCGTCGCCGCGGGCACCGATGTAGATCCATAGCTTGGCGATTTCGGTATCCAGCGGTGCTTTGACTTCGTTCGCTTCCCAGGTCATCACTTCGCTTCGGCCGGGAACGAGTTCGATCGTCTTGGGTTCGGCGCTGAGCGAACCCCAGCGCTGATAGCTCAGCACCTTGCGCCCGTCGGCGCTGATGCCGCGGACGTAAAAGGCAACGGTGTCCTTGGGGGTGTCGCTCGACGCCTGCAGCGAAAGCGCCTTGTCGCCGATTTTAAAAGGAGGAACATCGACCTGAATGCAGACGTAAGTGACGCTGTCGCCTTCACTTTTGGCATTGACTTCGATCAATCCTTTGTCGTCGGTCTTGGCCGAGACTTCCTTGAGTTTCGCACCCTCGCGAAGTGAAACTTTGCCGAGATTCCCGTCCCACAGCGGCTCCGCCCCGAAGAGAGCCGCGGCGACGCCGAGGGCGGACAACATCAATACCGTCTTCTGGATCATGACTTTTTCTCCTTGATTTTCAGGTCATTGACCGGTGGTGAGCATACGATAGTCGGCATCGACGCCGGCGACCCGGCCGAGCACTCTTTTTGCCTCCACGTGGCCGTCAAAGAAGCTCATGTTTACGGAGTCGGCATGGCGCACGCGCGGATCCTCGGTGATGTCAAGCTGCTGATCCGCGATTGCCGCGTTGGCGTAAGCACCGTCGGGAACGGTGTTCCAGTTGATGAACTGATTGTTGTAGGAGTTGATGTTGAGCCGGCCGTCGGCTATGGCGAACATCCGGGAGGGCTGTTTGCACTTGGAGATTTTTTTCGGCATGCCTCCGGCGGCGGCGGCCTGGGTGGCGTTGGCGGCGTAGGCAAAGGCGGCGCTGCCGTCGATCAGGGCCGACACGTTAAATCCGTAGGAGTTGACCACGTTGTTGTAATAGTGTTTCCACTTCGCGCTCGGACACTGGTAGACCGGCAGCTTGAAGGCGGTCGGCAAATTGAGGTCGGTGCGGCCGAGAAACGGCAACAGCTGGTAAAAGCCGTGCTTGTATAGCGGGTAATATCCGGCGTAACTGAAAACCACAAAATCGTCGTAGCTTGAAGCGTACAAAAGCATTCCGGTGCCGATTTGCCTGAGGTTGTTTTTGCAGCTCGCCGCCCGCGCCGTTTCACGGGCCCGGTTCAAGGCCGGCAGCAGCATCGCCGCCAGAATCGCGATGATCGCGATCACCACCAATAGCTCGATCAGAGTAAATTTTTTTCTCTTCATCAACGTATTCTCCTCAATTTAAGGGTTTGGTTCGACCAGTTTTCCGGCAAGGTAGATCCGGCGGGGCATCCGCAGCGGATTTTCCATCAGCGCCACCAGTTCTTCAAAAATCGTCCGCCCCATCCATTTCCAGTCCATTGCGATGGCCGGCACCGGCTGAAAGTTCGGCATAATCAAATTTTTGCCGTCAACCGCGAGCGCCCGGATGGCGGTATGAAGCAGTCTGCCGGTCGCCGCCGTGAACGTTCTGGCGCAATTCTCAAAGAGGTGGCCGGACGTAAAAAAATAACCCGTTCGCAAATCCTGAGCAAAATCGATTTCGGGTATTTTCTCCGCATGATATTCATAATGAGTTCCGATCTTACCGCCGGCGCGCTTCCAGCACTCTTTGAAAATTTCCGAGCGCCAGTGGAACACCGGACGATAATCGGTCACCACCGATACTTCCTTGACCCGGTATTTCTGAAAATAGCGGACCGCCTGGACCGCGGCGTGAAAAGGGTCGATTTCCACCGTTGAAATTTTGCCGTCAAAGTCATCCCAGGTCAGCATCGCCACCGTCGGCATCGATACCGTCCAGCGGTCCTGGGGGTTGTCCGCTTCGCAAAGCAGGATCAATGCGTCACAATGCTTGAGCGCCGGATGGCTTTCAAGCTGGTCGAATTTGCCGAAAACCGGTATCGACAGCAGAGGATAATTGAGATCGTACGCCGCTTTTTGAATCGCCATCAACGCATGATAGGCCATGCCGTGATGCGCTTCGTTGAAATCGGGAAACTGGGTGATCACCCCGATCACCCCTTTGCCGCCCGGAGCCGGGTTACCGGCGGCGCGGCGCACCAGAATGCCCCGGCGCGGCAGTTTTTCCAGCAGCCCCTGTTCGCATAATTCGTCGATTCCGCGCATCGCGCTGCCGTAGCTCAAGTCGAATTTGCGCATCAGCGTCCGTACCGAAGGCAAACGGCTCCCCGGCAGAAACACTTCGGCGAGAATCTGCGCTCTCAAAT
>JBFWIO010000206.1:0-6159 GCA_050255955.1 Victivallaceae bacterium | reverse complement strand
TCATCACGGTCTCGCTCGATCCCTTTACCCAGAGTTTGAGCCAGATCGGCATCCCTTCGCAGTCGATCGGCCGGACTTTTCAACAGAAGGCGACCAACCTCGAAGTCAAATCGAACGTCGCCGGGGTTAAAAACGGCAAGATCGACGAGGGCAACCTCGAATTCTGGTTCGGCAATTACAGCGGCGCCAACGGCGCCAACGTCCCCGGCGCGTCGGCGACCGCCTACGACTTCGGCGACGAACCGAACCGCGATTTGCGGCCGGGCTACGGCTCGATGCAGATCCACAACACTGCCGACCAGGCAACGTTGTTTGCCTACAACGCCTGGAGCCGCGGCAAAACCGCCGACATCGGCATCGGCAACGCCCCCTCGGGCAATCCCGACTGGACCTTCAGCAGCAGCGGCGGCAAGCTCGCCAAAGCGACGCTGCTGGTCTTCGCCGAGATCGAATAAACGCTTCCCGCCGACGCGCTGCCGTACTTCCACGTCAGCGCGTTTTTTCTTTCTTTGCTTGCATTCACCCGAAAACCGTTCTATAGTATCGCCACAAACCCCGGGAGACGTTATGAAAAAAGTGCTTCAGTGTTGCCTCTCCGCATTGACTGCGTCAACCTTGTCGGCGGCCCCGACGCTCGACCTCGGCCGCGCCGCCGGGGGCAAGGTGACCGAAGAAAACCACAAACGCGCCGTGTTGCTGTCTGCCGAAGCCTCGCCGCAGGACAGCGTGACGATCCCCCTGAGCGAAACCCTGACGCCGGGGATCTGGCTCGGTGATTTTGAGCTTTTCGGGCCGTCGCCCAGGTTTTCGCCCAATACCGAATTCATTTTCGACACCGCCAGTCCGCTCAAAATGAACGGCTACTTCATGTCGCTCAAAAACGGGTTCTTCAAGCAGAAAGCGGGCTTCATCATTGAGTCGCAGGCGACCAAATTGACGCTCAAGATGACCTGGTCGCGCAAACTCGACTGTCTCGGCATCGCCGGCGCGACGTTCACCCCGGCCAAAATCGCCGATTTCGCTAATTTCCCGATCTTCCTTGAACTCAGAGTCGAAAAAGGCGAAATCAAACTCCCCGCCGGACTCCCCTACGGCATCTACCACTTCAGTTTCCCGAAACCGCTCGCGGTCCGCTGGACCGACGCCGCCGGAAAATCAGTTACCACCCCCGAACTCAAAGCGGTGACCATCTCCATTTGCAACCTGACCGGCGGCAAAGTCCTCAACGGAGACTTCTCGGGCATGATCTCCGCCGCCCGCTATCTTGAGCGCGGCTCGCTTGCGTCCTACGCCGGAAAAACGCTGCCGCAGACCAAAGACGCCGCAAAACTCGAAAACAACACCCTGGTCATCAAATGCCCCGCCCTCAACGCCGCCCCCGGGTTCCCCGCCTACCCCGGCGGCAAGCCGCTGGCGCTGGTCACCAGCTGGGACGACGGCCGCAACCAGGACTTCAAGCTGACCGAAATTCTCGCCCGGTACGGCGTCCGCGGCACGCTGGTGATGAACCGCAACTCGGAAGTTCTGCCCCGGCTCAAGGAACTCGAAGCGCGCGGCTTTGAAATCGGGTCGCACTCGGTGACCCATCCGTTCATGTACCTCTCCAGCCCCGAGCGCTGTCTCGCCGAGGCATTGGTAATGCGTGCCGACCTTGAGGAGCGGCTCGGCCATCCGGTGATCTCCTTTGCCTATCCCTTCGGCTATCAGGCAAGTTATGACCTCAAGGGCGACTACGTCACCAATTCGCTCGCCGAAGCCGGTTACTGGGCCGCGCGCACCACCACCTCCGGCGCCACTCACCTCGATGCGATACCAAACTTGCTCGCACTCCCCAACGACTTTCACTTCAACACTCCGCCCGACCGTATCCGCCAGCGCCTGGAAGCCGCCCGCAAGCAAAAACCGGGCGCGATGATCTACCTCTGGGGCCACAGCTACGAACTCGACAACGGCGGCGACAAGAAGCTCGAAGCCGCCCTCGATGTCCTTGCCGGACAGCCCGATGTCTGGTACGCCACCCAGGGCGAATTCTCGGTCTGGCAGTTCCTCCGCGCCAACAGCAAAATTCTTCCGGGCGCAAAACCCGGCGAGTGGACTGTCAAAATCCCCTGGATTCACTCTTATTTGCGCACCGTCCCGCTGACTCTGGAACTCCCCCCCGGAACCACCGAAGCGATCTGGAACGGCAAAAAACTCCCGATCGTCGAAAATCACATCAATTGCCCATACTGAGTTGGCAAAACGCCGGTACGGGATGTATAGTAGCGCCCGCCCCGGATGGCCCGGGTTGACGGAGATATTGCATGAAAGAATTTGCCGGACTCGGACTTTTCCTGCTGGGTGTGATCACCGGACTGAGCGCCCGCGCGCTGCTCTTGGAAACCGCGGCGGCTGACATGCTCTACTACCAGCTGCTGCGTGTCCCTGCCTCGCCATTGGCGTCGACCCTGCTCTGGTGGGGGCTGCCCGGCGGTGCGCTGTTCTGGTGCGCCGGATATTTTTGCGGCCGGGCGAAAGATCTCTGCAAAGCGCTCGCCCCGCTCGGACTGTTGTTGATTTCAGGATTGGCCTACCCCGCTTTCTGGGTTCTTCCGGCCGGAATCGTGATTGCCGGCTGGGCGGTGCTGCGGCTTGGCTCGGCCGGTTTTTTCAACGGTCTCAAACTTCCGGCGGTCCCAGCCCGCACGGCGGTCGGAGTCACCGCGCTTTTTTACCTGATTGCCGTCGGCTGGGGCTTTTACACCCAATATCACTGCCGCGAGACGCTCTTTTTGCTCTACAACGACTGGGGCCAGTATTTCGACTGCTATTACCAATGGTTCCATCGCGCCGAACGCAATTACGGTTTGTTCCTGGTTTCGGGTCTGCACTGGAATCCCTTGCCCGCCACGCTGATGATTTTGCTGATGGCGGCCTTTCCGGGACTGGAAGCGGAAACCATGTTCGCGGTCAACGCGCTGGTGGTTTATTCCGCGATTCCCCTGCTCTATATTCTTGCCCGCAAAAACAACTGGACGCCGGGGTGCGCGCTGTGGGCCGCCGCCGCCGGATTCCTCAGCCCGACCTTGAGCAACCAGTGTTTGTCGCTTTTCTACGGCTACCATCCGATTTCGTTTTTCATCCCGCTGATGATCGGATTTTTCATTTACAAAAGCGTCGGCAACCGGCGCGGCATGATCGTCATGTTCGCGCTTTCACTGCTGATCCAGGAAAGCGTGCCGGTGTTCTGGGCGGGGTATGCGCTGCTTTTGCTCTTTGAGCGGCAATGGCGGACCGGAATCGCGCTCTTCGCCGCGATGGTGGTGCTTTTTCTGGTGCTTTCGCAGCAGGTGATCCCGTTTTTCGAACAATACGACTATTACCCGCAGCAGTTTCAGTTCGCGGCGCTCGGCTCCACCCCGCTCGAAGTACTGCTTTCGCCCATCCTCCGCCCGGCCGCTTTCAGCGCCGCTCTCTTCAAGCCGGATAATTTTTATTTGCTGATGGTGCTGATCGCCCCGTTCTTCTTTCTCGCGCCGAGACGCGCCGACCTCTTTCTCACCGTGGGCCCGCTTCTCTTCGCCATCTTTTTGCAGAACGGCGGCGGCGGCGTCAACATCGTCCGCCAATACAGCCTCGAAGCAGGAGTGATCGTAATCATCGCCGCCATCCTCGGAGCGAAAGAAAAGAAACCCGGCATCCTGCTTTGCTACTGCGCCGGCAGCACCGGAGGCGGCCGCCGCGGTTGGCGGCGCGGCCTCGCCGCGGCAAGCATCGTCACCTTGCTCCTTGGCTTCTACGTCTTTGCCAAGGCGCCATTCATCGGCAAATATTCGTTTGAACCGCTCCGGCAACAGCGCCGCCATACGGACGCGCTCAAAGCCCTGATCACTCAACTCAAACCCGGGGAAACCGTCGCCACCACCCGGCGAACCCGCGGCTGGCTTCTCGGCAAATGTCCGACCCGCTATCATCTCGAACTCGACACCAATCCCGAATGCGCGATTCTCTACCTGACCGACAAATCGGCCTCCGAGGAGGAACTGCAGACCTTCCGGCGAGAACTTCATAATCGCGGCTACCAGCCCGTCGCCTCCCGAAACTCCACCGGCAGTCAGTTCGTGCTCTTCCGCCGCGGAATCGAAGCGCCCGCATTGCCCTTTCTCAAAACCATCCCCGGAGAAGCTTTTGATCGTATCGGCATACCCCTCGCCGCCAATTTACCCGGCTTCGCCATCCGCTTCGTTCCCGCCGCCCAGAGTTCCGAATGGACCTTTTTGATCAAACCTCTCGACCGCCGGGTTTTTGACGTCATGATCACGGTCGCGCTCGACTTCAAGGGACAACCGCAGATCTGGCGCGGCTACTATGCTCACGGGGTCATCCCCGCCGCCCTTGCCCCGCCCGACCAGGTCTTCATCCTGCAACTCCCCCGCAACTTAGGCCTCGGATTCCCTTCCTCCGTCACTGTCACCTTGTCTCCCTGAGAAAAATGAGGGCTCTCCCGCTTTGCGGCAGGAGAGCCCTTGACGTCGATGCGGTCTTCAGACGCTTTCGACGGAGAGGTCGGAACTGACGAATTCGCGGAGCTTGTCTTCGACGGTGCGCTTGAGCGTGACTCCGGCGGAGGGGCAAGTCGAGCAGCGGCCCTGGAGCCGGACGATGATCTTGCTGCCCTGAATGTCGACCAGCTCGATGCTGCCGCCGTCCTGTTCGAGGAGCGGTTTGATCTCCTTGTCGATTACTTCCTGAACCCGCATTACCCGCTGGACGACCGGAAGCGCGGCGAAGTCAACGGCGGGTGCGACCGGTTTGCCTTCGGCGACCCAGAGGTCGTCGAGAATCTGCTGGATGTCGTCGAGGCAGCTGCCGCAGGCGCCGCCGGCTTTGCAGTAGTGGGTGATGTCCTCGGCTTTGTGGAGCTTGTTCTCACGGGCGACTTTGCGGATTTTGACATCGCTCACGCCGAAACAGCGGCAGACGATGCGCCCCTCGTCGTTGTCGTCGGCTTCAAAGGGGTTCTTCTCGCCGCGGTATTTGGCGATCGCGGCCTGAAGCGCCTCCATCCCCATCACCGAGCAGTGCATTTTTTCCTCGGGAAGCTCGCCGAGCAGCGCGACGATGTCCTGATTGGTGACTTTGGCGGCCTCGTCGAGGGTCATTCCGGTGACCAGTTCGGTGAGAGCCGAGCTGGAGGCGATGGCGCTGACACAGCCGAAGGTTTTGAACTTGGCTTCGGCGATGCGGCCATCCTTGTCGAGTTTGAAGGTGAGGCGCAAGGCGTCCCCGCAACTGACGTTGCCGACTTCACCGAAGCCGTCCGGATTTTCGATTTCGCCAACGTTGCGGGGATGAAGAAAGTGATCCATCACTTTTTCGTTGTAATTCCACATAGCTGTACCTCCGTTTCGGTATGCCGCCGCATAGACCGGGCGGCGGATCGTATTGCTCCGGCTCAAGGCCGGTCAAATTTCAAAGTTCCGCGGCGATCCGCGCTTTGACCAGTTCGACGATGGCGGCGCAATCGATCAGCTCGGTGTCGCGCGAACTCCGGGTGCGAAACTCGACTTTGCCCTCGGCGAGCGACTTCGGCGAAACCACCACCCGCAGCGGAATCCCGAGCAAATCGGCGTCGCTGAACATGAAGCCGGCCTTTTCGCCGCGGTCGTCAAAGAGCACTTCGACCCCGGCGGCGAGAAATTCTCGGTAAAGCGCTTCGGAGGCTTCGCCGACCCCGTCCTTGCCGGGATTGAGCGCGCAGAGCTGGACGTGGTAGGGCGCGATCGACATCGGCCAGACCGGACCGAATTCGTCGTTGGACTGCTCGATCACCGCGGCCATCGCGCGGCCGACGCCGATGCCGTAGCAGCCCATGATCATCGGAGCGGATTTGCCGTTCTGGTCGAGGTAGTTGCACTGCATCGCGGCGGAGTACTTGGTGCCGAGCTGAAAAATATTGCCGACTTCGATCCCGCGGGTCATGGTCAAAGGCGCGCCGGTCACAGGACAGGGGTCGCCCTCGCGGACGGTGGCGATATCGGCGACGGTGACTTTGGCCGCGTCGGTGTCGCGCTCGAAGTTGTAATTTTTGTAGTGATAATCGACCTCGTTGGCGCCGACCACCAGATTGGAGGGTTCGGCCACCGAGCGGTCAACGATGATTTTGACCTTGGCGGGATC
>JBFWIO010000205.1:0-6170 GCA_050255955.1 Victivallaceae bacterium | reverse complement strand
TATGGCGATAACAAAAACCCGGAAGTTCAAATCCAAGTTGCCATTGCAATGTTATATAAAGGCATTACCCTCGGACAATCCAAAGACTCCGAAGCTGAGATCGCCGTATATGACCAAATGATCAACAGCTATGGTGATAACAAAAACCCGGAAGTCCAAATTCAAGTTGCCAGGGCAATGTTTAATAAAGGCATTACCCTCGGGCAATCCGGAGACGTCGAAGCTGAGATCGCCGTATATGACCAAATGATCAACAGCTATGGTGATAACAAAAACCCGGAAGTTCAAATTCGAGTTGCCAAGGCAATGTTAAATAAAGGCATTACCCTCGGACAATCCGGAGGTACAAAAGCAGCAATCGCTGTATATGACCAAATGATCAACAGCTATGGCGATAACAAAAACCCGGAAGTTCAAATTCGAGTTGCCAAGGCAATGGTAAATAAAGGCATTACCCTCGGACAATCCGGAGGTACAAAAGCAGCAATCGCTGTATATGACCAAATGATCAACAGCTATGGCGATAACAAAAACCCGGAAGTTCAAATTCAAGTTGCCAAGGCAATGTTAAATAAAGGCATTACCCTCGGACAATCCGGAGGTACAAAAGCAGCAATCGCTGTATATGACCAAATGATCAACAGCTATGGCGATAACAAAAACCCGGAAGTTCAAATTCAAGTTGCCAAGGCAATGGCATGTAAAGGAATTGCCTGCAGACAATCCGAAGACTCCAAAGCAGCAATCGCCGCATATGGCAATTTGATCGAACGTTATGGTGATACTGATAATGAGAAACTGAGAGAGCTCGTTGTAAGAGCAATGTATGAGCAAGACCTTCTCTTCACGAAAGAAGTTCCGAAATCTTCTGCCATTGATAGAAATATCCTACTCATTGAAAAATACCTAAAAGACGACAATCAGAAACTGAATGATATCAACTCGTTAGCATTATTATTAAGAGGAAAGTTTCTTATATTGAAAGAATTATATCGAGACTCTCTTGATAGTTTCAAACGCTATTTGGTCATAGAAAAGCTCCCTCTGCACTTGAGCAATATCATCAAAGATGAAGGAGAGAACGCGAGATGGCTTTATGCATTGACATCAATTTATGAAAGGTGCAAAAAAGAAATCAATAATGCCCATTTTGGGGATGCCCCGACAGAAGTGTGTCACTTTACAAATATAAAGGCGTTATACTCGATTTTGGACTATAAAAAGGTGAGCAGTCATAGTATTCCAGACCAAGATATTTATGCCGAAAGCGCTCCAGCAAATATATTGCGCGGCTACAATGCAATTTACATGAATGATCCAAGCGAGGGACGAGCTCTGGTGGAATACAGTCACAAAAACACGTTAAATGATCTGACTGACTTCTTCAAAGAAGAAGGGCATTGGGTTGAGCATGATGCGGGACAATCCGTTTTCAGTATATCATTTACTTCGGAGGCAGATTCGTTATCGTTGTGGCGAGCCTATGGGAGAGATGGCAGGGGCGTATGTATTGTCATTTCGACAGGCGTATTGAGGACTTTGAGTGATGGAAAATGTCATGTCAACACCAAATACAATATGAGTGAGTGGCAGGCAACAGGCAAAGTGTTGCCTGTAAAAAATGCTGAAATAATAGAAAAAAGTGAGCCGGTTGATAATAATGCTGATGGTTCCGTGGAAGTTTCAGTGACTGAAAGAAAAATCGATTATGACCCCATGCCGACAGACATTTACAAGGTTCGTTATATTTCACTCAGTGGAAGTAAAGATAAAATAGATAATCAAAGTGCGGAAGCGTTTTTAGGCGATCTAAACGAGCATATTAAGACGATCAAAAAAATAAAAGATAAGTGCGAGCAAGCGGACAAGAAAAAAATTGATCGTGCGGTACGGGAAGCATTCGCCGGTGCGCTTTATTTGTTCAAAGATGCTCAATATGCGGCGGAACAGGAGTACCGGATGATCACTCTCCGGCGAATCAATGCTGATGGAATATTCTTTGATGATGCTGAAATTCCGCGTTTGTATCTCAAAACCAAACCGTTTGTGTTTGAAAGTCCAGGAACCAGGATTATCCTCGGGCCCGGTGTGGAAGACCCGGAAGCGGTTCAGTTGAGCATCCGCCGCATTATTGCACTAAATCCTAAATTCGACAAAGATATCAAAGTCGAGTATTCCAAGGTTCAATACCGGCCCAAGACCGACGAGGCGGGTTGTCCCATCAAAAAATATTGATTCGTCGAAACCGCTTTGATCTCTCACTCCGTCGCACCCGGCGTCTTCTTCTGGGAAATGTCCGCATGTGTGCCGCTATACGTATATTCCACACACAGCCCCCTCTAAACGGAACTTTGCTTGTTCACGAATGAGTTCTCGTGAAACTCAGCGGTACAAGTCGAGGATGGCTTCGTAGGAGAGCGGGCCGCCGAAGATGGACAAGGCGGAGCCGACCGTGTAGTGGATCCGGCCCCGGCCGAGGGCTTCGATGGTCTCGATGTCGTCAAAGGAAGCGATGCCGCCGGCGTAGACGCAGGGGATCGGGGAGGCTTCGGCCAGAAGTCGGATGAGATCACGGTCGATCCCCTGCTGTTTACCCTCGACGTCAACGGCGTGGATCAGGAATTCGCAGCAGTAACCGGCGAGTTCGGCGAGGGTTGCCGCGTTGACCGCGAGCCGGGTGAATTTCTGCCAGCGGTCGGTGACGATGTAATAAGCCCCGTCGCGGAAACGGCAGCTCAGATCGAGCACCAGCCGGTCGCGGCAGGTTACGGCGAAGATCTGCTCAAGTTCGTCGCGTTTGAGTTCGCCGTCGCGAAAAATGGCGCTGGTGACGATGACCTGGGCGGCTCCGGCGTCAAGCCAGCTTCGGGCGTTGGCGGCGTTGACGCCGCCGCCGAGCTGGAGGCCGCCGGGCCAGGCGGCGAGGGCGCGGCGTGCCGCCTCGGCGTTGCCGGAGCCGAGCTGGATGACGTGGCCGCCGGTGAGTCCGTCGCGCCGGTAGAGCTCCGCGAAATACTCCGGACCGTGGGGCGAAACGAAGTTGGTGGCGACTTCGGTTGAGTCGTCACGCAGACTGGAGCCGACGATCTGTTTGACTTTGCCGTCGTGCAGATCGATGCAGGGCCGGAAACGGCTTTTCATTGAATCGCCTGTTGAAAGAACGGAAGCGAACCGAATTTCTCGCGCAGCAGTGCGCGTTTGGCTTCGTCGGCCTGCTTCCAGTCGTAACGGAGGCCGCTTTCGAGCAGGGTCGGGAGTTCGCTTTTGAAGAACGGATTGGAAATTTCCAGCTTCGGATCGGCCAGCAGTTTGTAATCGTGCTCAAGGATCGCGAGATAGAACCCCTGCCCCTTGAGCTTGAACTTGGCTTCCAGCCGGTTGATGAAGCGGGGGATCAAATTGGCGGGAAGTTCCTCGACTTTGCCGTCGCCGTGCCGGACCATCAGTTTGCCGTTCTTGAATTCATCGGCGCGCACCAGTTTGCGGCCGGGCAGTTCAATCGTGACCGAACGCAACTGCTCGGTATAGAGAATTTCGTAAAGTTTGCGGGCGTCCTTGAAAACCGCATTGAGCGAGTCGGCGAACTTGGCCTGATCGTTGGCGGCGGTCTTCTCCTCGGGCATCGCATTGGCGGGGAGCCGCAGTTTGCGACCGGCGGCCTGACGCTGGAGCGAAGCGAAATCACCGATTTCCGGCGAGGAAACGTCTTTCCAGAAGGCAAGCACGAGATCGTCACGTTCTTTTTTGGTCTCGGCGAGGAAGGCGTTGACCCGGTTCTGAAGTTTTTCGCGGGTTTCCTTGTCGAGCTCGGTGGAGGCGCTGACCACTTCGGCGGCCCCGGCCTTGGCCTGCTCGACCGCCTGCTGCTGGGCCCTTTTGCGTTCAATTTCCTCGGCCTGGCGTTTTTCTTCGGCGGCTTTGCGAACTTCGATTGCGGCGAGGAATTTCGCGCGGGCTTCCTTGCGCATCGGCTCGACCCGGCGGCGGTCGTCGATCCGTCCGTAAAGTTCGGTGATAGTATTGAGCTTGGCGCGTTCTTCCGGGGTGGCCGGAGCCGGGAATTGGGTGAAAAAAACGTCGCATTTGCGCAGGAAATCGTCTTCCTGGGCAGGATGGGTGCTGAGGAAGTTCTGCAACTCGTCGATGCCGGCAAGATAAGCCGGACGGGTGACCGGTTTCGGTTTCTCGACCGGCTTCGGCGGCGGCGGCGGCGCTTTGTCGGGAGCGGGGGTTTTGGCGCTTTCCACTTTGGCGGCGGCTCCGGCGAGGCTGATCGAGCCGTCCGCATTGGCCTGAAGTTTCAAAAAGGCGAGCACCTTGTCCTGATACGGCTTGTACTTCTCCGGCAGCTTGCCGGAGCGGACTGTCGCGTACCCGGCGGTGACGACGATCACCACCAGAACCACCACCGAAGCCACGGCGATAAGCACTTTTTTGATCCACTTGTAGTCCCGTTTCGGCTTTTCCGAAAGAAGCTGTCCGAGTTTTTCGGCGATCGGCGGCGCGGCTTTGACCTCGTCCTCCTTGCCGGCTTTGACCGAAAGGCCCTTTTTGGCGGGTGCTTCGGCGTTGCCTTCGGCGGCCGGCGCGGGGGTGTCCGCCGCCGGAGCGGACGGCGCGGCGGGAGCGGCGGGCGCAATCGTTTTCGGCTCGGACGAAGCGGAGCCAACCGCGATTTTGCTCTCCCCCGGACTGGTCAGGGTCGGAGCCGGTTCGGATGGACGCAAACTCACTTCGCCGGGCGCTTTGGCAATGGAGCCGAGTTTCGGACCGTCGGCGTGAATGTCGCCAAGCTTGCCGGAGGTGGCCACGGTCTGGCCGAGCTTGATGCCGTCTTCGGGTTTGAATGCGCCGAGTTTCGGGCCTTTCTCGTTTTCCTTGCGGGAAATGCCGGAGGGGGCGGACTCTTTGGGAGGAACCAGCGACGGCTTTGCGTCCGGCTTTGGCGGCGCGGCAGGCTTCGGCGGCGCCGCAGGCTTGGGCGCGGTAACTTTCGGCGCGGTGATCTTTGGCGCGGTAATCTTCGGCGGCGCGGCTTTCGGCTTTTCGGCCTGCGGCATCGGCGGCAAGGTGATGTTTTTGTTGGGAATATTGAGTTTCGGCGGCGCTCCGCCGGGAACCGTGATCCGGGGCGGAGCGGCATTTTTGGCCGCCGGAGCGGCGCCCGCGCCGAGGAAGTTGTTGAGGTCGCCGGAAAGCTCGGCGGCGGTCTGGTAACGCTCGTTGATGTCTCTTTTCATCATCTTGACGATGATGCGGTTGAGTTCCGGCGGCAGGTCGGCGATGACTTTGATCGGCTCGGTCAAAGTACCCTCGACGTGCTGCTTGGCGATTTCGTTGCCGTCCTTGCCCTGATACGGGAAGCGGCCGGTGACCAGGTGATAAAAACTCGCGCCGAGGCTGTAAATGTCACTGCGTATGTCGGTCGACACCCCGGTCAACTGTTCCGGGCTGATGTATTGCGGCGTACCCATCACCTCTTCGTCGTCGCTCCCGGAGTCGGATCCGACCGCCACCCGGGCGAGCCCGAGGTCGGCGAGCTTGGCCTGACCGCGCTTGGTCAGCATGATATTGTCCGGCTTGATGTCCTGGTGCACCAATTTCTGCTCGGTCCAGGCGCAACCCAGCGCCTCGGTGATGTCACGGATGATTTCGGCGGCGCGTTTCGGCTCGACCTTGCCCTCGTTTTTCAGCACCTGTTTCATGGTGCTGCCGTCGATGAATTCCATCGCGAAGTAGAAAATGCCGTCCTCCTCGCCGACCGCGTAGGCCTGAACGATGTTGGGATGGCTGATGCGGGCGGCGACACGCGCTTCGCGGATGAAGTTCTGGATGAATTCGGTGTCGGCGGTGAATTTCTGCTGAAGTATTTTCAACGCGACCGGGCGGTCGAGAGAGAGCTGGCGGGCGAGAAAAACCACCCCCACCCCCCCGCGGGCGAGTTCGCGCACAATCGCGAAATCACCGATCACGCACCCGGGACTCAGGTGATCGGCAGGCAGAGTGATTTTGGCGCCGCAGAGCGTACAATCGAGCTCTTCACCCGGCTTGCCTTCGACGATGGTCTGACACTGTGAACAGAGTAATCGCATGACTATAGGTTCCAACCTTGAAACATTGAACGGGCCGTTCTCAAATAATGGGCTAAGTTTTCGTATCGGGCTACATAT